>JAUYJB010000170.1 GCA_030688605.1 Hyphomicrobiales bacterium | reverse complement strand
AGATCAGCCATCGGGGGTGCTCCTGTCTTTTGGATTGGGCTTCAACAACCGCAATCCTCGCAGACAGGACGCCTTCCCCTAACCGCTCACGCCACTCCCGCGCCAGCGGGTTCGTTCAATCCCCATTCTCAAACGGGCTCTCAAAGCGTTCTATTCCCCCTCCGCGCTCTATCCACGAGCGCGCGCCAATGCCCTTCCGCCGGCAATCCGCAGCCTGGCCACCTCACCAAAAACTCTCTCAAGAAACTCTCTTGAGAAGCCAATACCGCACTCCGCTATTATGCTGTGTTCATGGCTGGTTCAGCATCCGCCGTATATTGAAGCCCTCGTGATGTGCAGAACTGCGAAACTGAAGAAGGCACTTCTGATTCTCGGCCTCGCCGCCGGGCTTCTCGCCCTTGCGCCGTCTCATGAGGCGCTCGCGGCATGTCTGTCCGCAGGGCCAGCGCGCGCCGTCATCGCATCGGGACAGGTGCTGCCGCTCAGCAGCATCGCCTCGACGTTGCGGCGCCGCTACTCGGTCGATGTCATCGGCGGTCAATTGTGCGAGGGCGGAAGCGGCTATGTGTACGAGCTCAAGGTGCTGGGGCCGGGCGGCCGCGCCGACCGGGTGGTCGTCGACGCGCGCAGCGGCCAGCTTCTGAGCGGCAATCTGGGCCGTTAACGATCGACGCGGACGCGAGCGGGGCTCGAACGGTGCGAATCCTGGTGATCGAGGACGACGCGGACCTGAACCGGCAATTGGCGAGCGCCCTCGGCGATGCGGGCTATGCGGTGGATTGCGCCTTCGACGGCGAGGAGGGGCATTTTCTCGGCGATACCGAACCTTATGACGCGATCGTTCTCGATCTCGGTCTGCCCAAGCTCGACGGCTTGAGCGTGCTCGAATCCTGGCGCCGGGACGGGCGGCTCATGCCGGTCCTCATCCTGACCGCCCGCGACCGGTGGAGCGACAAGGTTGCCGGCATCGATGCTGGCGCCGACGATTACGTCGCAAAACCCTTCCACATGGAGGAGGTGTTGGCGCGCCTGCGGGCGCTGCTGCGCCGCGCCGCCGGTCTCGCCAGCAACGAGATCGAATGCGGACCGATCCGCCTCGACACGCGCTCGGCCCGCGTAACAGTCGAAGGAACGCAAGTGCGGCTGACATCGCTTGAGTTCCGGCTTCTGGCCTATCTCATGCACCATCGGGGCCGGGTGGTATCCCGCACCGAGCTCATCGAACATCTCTACGACCAGGATTTCGACCGCGATTCGAATACGGTCGAGGTGTTTGTCGGCCGGTTGCGCAAGAAGATTGGGGCCGATGCCATCGAAACGGTGCGCGGTTTGGGCTATCGCATCCAGGTTCCGGACGACAAGAGCGATGCGGACGCGCCCTAGATCGCTCGCTTTCCGGCTGTTTCTGGCCGCGGCGGCCTGGAGCCTGGCGCTGCTCGCGGTCGCGGCGGTCCTCCTGTCGGGAATCTACCGGCAGTCGGTGGAGCGCAATTTCGACGCCCGGCTGCACGTCTATCTGAAGACCCTGATCGCTTCCGCCGACTGGGACAAGGACGGTATTATCAACAGTGTGGGCGGTGTCGGCGAGCCGCGCTTCGACACGCTGTTTTCCAGTTGGTATTGGCAAATCCGCGAGCTTCGCGCCGACGATCCGGCGGTTTTTGCCTCACGCTCCCTGTGGGTCGAGCGCCTGGCCCTGCCGAGCGAGCAGGGGGCTGCCGCCGATGCGGAGAATATCCGTCAGAGCTATGGCCCCGGTCCGCAGCAGGAGCCGCTGAGGATCGTCGAGCGGGTCATCACATTCGGCGAGCCGGGCCGCGCCTATTCCTTTGCCGTGGCTGGCGATGCGGCCGAGCTCGAAAAGGACGTTGCCGACTTCCGGATGAGCGTCATCTGGGCGCTTGGCCTTCTCGGCGCGGCGTTCGCGGCGACAACATTGTTGCAGGTCCGCTTCGGCCTGCGGCCGCTCGCCGATATCGGCCGTCAGCTCGGCGCCATCCGCTCTGGCGCCGCGCAACGGCTCAAAGGAGAATTTCCTATTGAAATCAACACATTAGCCAAAGAGTTGAATGCCCTCATCGATTCAAACAACGCCATTGTCGAGCGCGCCCGTACCCATGTGGGAAACCTGGCCCACGCGCTCAAGACGCCGCTTTCGGTGATCGCCAACGAGACGGCCCATTCGCGCACCGCGCTGGCCCGCAAGGTCAGCGCGCAGGCGGCCATCATGGGCGATCAGATCGCCCGCCATCTCGAGCGCGCCCGCATGGCCGCCCGTGCCAATGTCATCGGTGTGGTCACCGACGTTCGGCCCGCGCTCGAGGCGCTTGTGCGGGCCATGGAAAAGATTCACGGGGACCGCAAAGTGACCATCTCCCTGCGCTGCCCCGCCTCACTCCGATTCGCCGGAGAGCGCCAGGATTTCGACGAGATTGCAGGCAATCTCATCGACAATGCGTGCAAGTGGGCGGCCGAGCGGATCGCCATCGACGTTGCAAGCGCTCCGGGAGAGAAGGGCGGTCGGATGCGGCTGGTGATCGACGATGACGGCCCGGGCCTGAGTTCCGAGGAGCGCTCCGAAGTGCTTCGCCGCGGCGCGCGGATCGACGAGTCGATTCCGGGCACCGGATTGGGGCTTGCGATCGTCGCCGAGCTGGTCCAGCTTTACGCCGGAGAGTTTGCCTTGTCCGCGTCGCCTTCTGGCGGGGTGCGCGTCGAGGTCGAGCTTCCCGCAAGCACCGAAAATGCCTAATATTCGCCGGAATCGAATCCTAGAGCAAAAACGGCTGAAGGAACCGTACGCGCGCTCGGTACGTTCTTGCTACACGCCAGACAACAGATAGGGCAACGACATGACCAATGCAAAGCTTGTAGCCGTGGCCTTGGCAACGGCGATCGGCCTGGGTGCGTGCAGTAGCGATCCGTACTATGGCGGCGGCCCAAAGGCCGGCGTCGGAACCGTCGCCGGCGCGGTGGCCGGCGGCGTGATCGGCAGTCAGATCGGCAGCGGCAGCGGTCGTGTCGCCGCGACGGCGATTGGCGCCGTTCTCGGCGGCCTGATCGGGCATGAGATCGGCACCGCGTTGGATGAGCGCGATCGTGAGCGCGCCTTGGCTGCCGAATATCAAGCCCTGGAGTATGGAAGGTCCGGCGCCAAGGTCGGTTGGAACAATCCCGACAGCGGGCATTACGGTGAGGTCGTTCCCGGTCCCGCCTATGAGAGCGCGGGCGGCCAATGCCGCAGCTACACCCACACGATCTACGTTGACGGCCGTCCGCAAACCGCCAGCGGTACCGCCTGCCGGCGCCCGGACGGAACCTGGCAGACGGTGAGCTGAGGCATAGCCTCGCCGATCTCATGGCCGGCGGGCTCGCGTCGGTCCGCCGGTGAATCGCCCGTCGCACCGCAGGCACCGTCCGGCGTGGGCTCTTGATGGGGTAGCCGAGACGGGGTATGGCCCTTTGCGGCCTCCCGTCCTATATCCGATAATTCGACGGGCGCTTTTTCCTGCGATGTGAAACAGGATGTTGCTTTGGATTATTTTTTCCGTGATGGCCGGGCTCGCCGTGCTGGCCATCATCGCGCCGCTGGCGCGCAAGCGCGACGCCGCGGCGACGCGCGCGGAGGGTGACATCGCGGTTTATCGCGACCAGCTTTCGGCGATCGACGAGGAGGTGGCGCGCGGCGTCATCGTCGCAAGCGAGGCGGCGGCAGCGCGCACGGAAATCTCGCGCCGGCTGCTCGCGGCCAGCGAACGACGCAATGAAGAGGCGCCCCCGCGCCCTGCATCCACACACCGCTATTTCCCCATCTCCCTCATGCTGGGGATCGGTGTCATCGCCGTCAGCACGGCCGGCTATCTCGCCCTCGGCTCGCCCGAGCGGCCGGGACAACCGCTGGCGCAACGTCTGGCCCTGCCGACCGGCGAGCAGGACCCGCAAATGCTGCTGGCCAAGTTCGAGGCCTATCTGCAGGCCAATCCCGAGGACGGCAAGGGCTGGGACCTGGTGGCGCCGGTCTATCTCGATCTTGACCGGTTCGAGGATGCCGCGCGCGCCTATGCCAACGCACTGCGCCTGCTCGGTGACGATGCCGAGCGCCTGGCCGGCTTGGGCCAAGCGCTGACCCACGCAGCGGAAGGGACAGTCACCGCCGCGGCGCGAGATGCCTTCGAGCGTGCGCTTGTACTCGACCCTGGCCTCGCTCCTGCGCGGTTTTATCTCGCCCTTGCCTTCGAACAGGAAGGCGCCTTGAAAAAGGCCGCCGAATCCTGGCGCATGCTTCTCGCCACGGCGCCCGCCGAAGCGCCGTGGCGTCCGGTGGTCGAGCAGCATCTGGCGGCCATTGACGTCGGCCTCGGCGAAGAGGCACCGGCGGCGAATCTCCCGGCCGAACAGAGCGAGATGATCGAGCAGATGGTCGCGCGCCTCGCCGAACGATTGAAGACCGACGGCAGCGATCCTAATGACTGGGTGATGCTGATGCGCTCCTATACAGTGCTTGCGCGCATGGCCGAGGCGCAGGAAACGCTGGCCCGGGCGCGCGAGCGCTTCGCCAACGATCGCGCGGCCCTTGAGGCAATCGAGGCGGCGGCCGGGACCCTGGGGCTGAATGACGCAGCGCCGCCGGGTGGCGGTCCGACTTGATACGTATCAAGGCGGTGAGCGGGCCGGATCGGTATCGGTGAGCACAATGAGTATGGAACCGATCGAGAGACTTGGATGACCCGGAAACAAAAACGATTGGCCGTGATCGGCGCCGGGCTCGGCGTCTTGGTGCTGGCCGCGGCTCTGGTATTGACGGCGCTCAGGGATACGATCGTCTTTTTTTACAGCCCGAGCGAGATTGCCGAGATGGACATCGCGTCCGGCACCCGCATCCGCCTCGGCGGTCTGGTCGAGGACGGCAGCGTCGACCGCGGTTCGGGCAAGACGGTGCGCTTTCGCGTCACCGACACCGGCAACACCGTGACCGTCGTCTATACCGGCGTGCTACCCGACCTGTTCCGAGAGGGTCAGGGCGTCGTCGTCGAGGGCCGGCTCGATGGCCAGGGCCAGTTCGAGGCCGACTCGGTGCTCGCCAAGCACGATGAAAACTACATGCCCCGCGAGGTTGCCGACGCGCTGAAAAAGCAAGGCCACTGGGAGGACGATTACGCCAAGCAGCGCGGGGTGACGGCGCAGGACGGCGGCGCGCAAAGCACCGGCAAGCAAGGCACCAACTGACCGCCACTGGAGTGGGAGCGGAGACGGCAAGATGATTGCGGAGATTGGACATTTTGCGCTGTTCCTGGCGCTGGGCTTGGCGCTTGTGCAAAGTGTCGCGCCGATCTGGGGCGCGCGGCGCGGCGATGCGCGGCTCATGGGGCTGGCGCCGAGCCTCGCGCTCGGCCAGTTGGTCTTCATCGCGTTGGCGTTCGGGGCCCTGATTGCGCTTTATGTGCAGTCCGATTTTTCCGTCCTAAACGTCTGGCATAACTCGCATTCCGACAAGCCATTGATCTACAAAATCAGCGGTGCATGGGGCAATCACGAGGGCTCCATGGTGCTGTGGGTGCTGATCCTCGCCTTGTTCGGATCCCTGGTGGCGCTGTTCGGCGGCAATCTGCCCGAGCGCCTCAGGGCGGACGTGCTCGGCGTGCAGGCCTGGATTTCCGCCGCGTTCCTGCTGTTCATCGTCGCGACCTCGAATCCTTTCGCCCGCGTCCATCCGGCGCCGGCCGACGGCAACGGCCTCAATCCGATCCTGCAGGACCCGGCGCTCGCCATCCACCCGCCGCTGCTCTATGCCGGCTATGTCGGCTTCTCGATCGCCTTCTCCTTTGCCATCGCGGCCCTGATCGAGGGCCGGGTCGACGCCGCCTGGGCGCGTTGGGTCAGGCCGTGGACGCTGCTCGCCTGGTGCTTCCTGACCGTCGGCATCGCCATGGGTTCCTGGTGGGCCTATTACGAGCTCGGCTGGGGCGGCTGGTGGTTCTGGGATCCGGTCGAGAACGCCTCCTTCATGCCTTGGCTTGCCGGAACGGCGCTGCTCCACACGGCCGTCGTCATGGAGAAGCGCGAGGCGCTCAAGGTGTGGACCATTCTGCTCGCCATTCTCACCTTCTCGCTGTCGCTGCTCGGCACATTCCTGGTTCGCTCCGGCGTGCTGACATCGGTGCACGCCTTTGCCACCGATCCGGCGCGCGGTGTGTTCATTCTGGCGCTGATGGTGGTCTTCGTCGGCGGCGCGCTCGGTCTTTTCGCCTGGCGCGCGCCGTTGCTCAAGCAGGGCGGCCTGTTCGCGCCGGTGAGCCGCGAGGGCGCGCTGGTCGTCAACAATCTATTCCTGACAACGGCGACCGCGACGGTGTTCGTGGGAACGCTTTATCCGCTGGCGCTGGAGGCCGTGACCGGCGAGAAGATTTCGGTCGGCGCCCCTTACTTCAACCTGACATTCGTCCCACTGATGCTACCGCTGCTGCTTCTGCTGCCGTTCGGGCCGATGATGGCGTGGAAGCGGGGCGATTTCCTCGGCGTGGCGCAGCGTCTGATGGGCGTCGCGGCGCTGGCCCTGGCGGTGGCGGCGATCGTCGGGTGGTGGCGCTGGGGCGGGCCGGTGCTGGCGTCGCTCGGCGTCGGCCTCGCCGTCTGGCTGATGGCCGGGGCTCTGTTCGAGGTTGCTTGGCGGGTCAAGCTCCTGCGCGCGCCCGTCGACGAGGTCCGGCGCCGCATGGGCACCCTGCCGCGCTCCGCCTTCGGCACCATGATCGCGCATTTCGGACTTGGCGTCGTCGTGCTCGGGATCGTCTCCACCTCGGCCTGGCGCAGCGAGCTCATCACCGTGCTGAAGCCGGGCGAGAGCGTCGAGATCGCCGGCCGCACGGTCACCTTCGAGGGCGTCTCGCCCCGGCAGGGGCCGAACTATACGGCGATGGTCGGCGGCTTCACCGCGCGCAGCGGCGACCGGGTCGTCGCCGAACTCGAATCCATGAAGCGCAACTTCACCAACCCGCCGCAGCAGACGACGGAGGCCGGCATCCGCTCCTTCATCACCGGCGATCTTTACGTGGTGCTCGGCGATCCCGCCCCCGACGGCGCCTTCACCGTCAGGATCTACGACAATCCGCTGGTCACCCTGATCTGGTTCGGGTCGGTGGCGATGATGCTGGGCGGGGCGCTGTCCTTGACCGACCGGCGGCTGCGCGTCGGCGCGCCGCGCCGCGCCCGCACGCCCGCGCCGCGCCCGCAGCCGGCGGAGTGACCGGCATGCGCATCTGGGCCGTTCTCGCCATTCTGCTGACCCTCTTCGCCGTTCCGGCGGCGGCGGTCGAGCCCGACGAGGTTCTCGCCGACCCGAAGCTCGAACAGCGCGCGCGAGACCTCTCCGCGCAATTGCGCTGCATGGTCTGCCAGAACCAGACGATCGACGATTCCAACGCACCGCTGGCGCGCGACCTGCGCATTCTGGTGCGCGAGCGCCTCACCGCAGGCGACAGCGACGGGGAGGTCATCAAATTCCTGGTCGACCGCTATGGCGAATTCGTGCTGCTGAAGCCGAGCTTCACGGACCATAATCTCATCCTTTGGCTGGCGCCGTTCGCGGTTCTGATCGTCGGTGCCGGTACCCTTTGGGGCGTCTTCCGCCGCCGCGCCCTCAAGGTCGGTTCGGAGTCCGTTGACCGTCTGAGCGAAGGCGAAAGAAAACGGCTTAAGTCGCTGATTTCGGACAGTTAACCTGGTCCATCCATCGACCGATCCTCGGCCAAGGAGACGGCGAGAATGGCGCGTCCCCCGCGCAGGATCACTTTCACCGGCAGCCAGGACGCGGCGCTCGCCGCCCGCCTCGACATGCCGCTGGGACCCGTCGGCGCCTATGCGCTGTTCGCCCACTGCTTCGCCTGCTCCAAGGACATTTTCGCGGCCTCCCGCATCGCCGCCGGCCTGACCCGGCACGGCATCGCCGTCCTGCGCTTCGACTTCACCGGTCTCGGCGCCAGCGAGGGCGAATTCGCCAACACCAATTTCTCCTCCAATGTCGCCGACCTGGTTCTGGCCGCAGGCTTTCTGCGCGAGAATTTCAAGCCGCCGACGCTGCTTATCGGCCATAGCCTCGGCGGAGCGGCCGTGCTCGCCGCGGCGGGCGAAATCGCCGAGGCCAAGGCGGTCGTCACCATCGGTGCGCCGGCCGACGCGGAGCATGTCATCGACAATTTCAGGGCTCGGCTCGACGACATCGAGCGCACGGGTGCTGCCGAGGTCAGCCTTGCCGGGCGGAAATTCACCATCCGCAAGCAGTTTCTAGACGACTTGCGTGGGCGCACGCTGGCGGAGAAGATCGCCGGCCTCAGACGCGCGCTGCTGGTGATGCACGCGCCGCGCGACGAGACCGTCGGCATCGACAACGCCACTCGCATCTTCACCGCCGCCAAACACCCGAAGAGCTTCGTTTCCCTCGACACTGCCGATCACCTGCTGTCACGGCGCGCCGACGCCGAATACGCCGCCGACATCATCGCCGCGTGGGCGGCGCGGTTCGTCGCTGCGGCCGGAGAGGGGGACGCGCCAGGGGAGGGAAAAGTGGCGCCGCAGCCGGGTCTCGTCACCGTCGAAGAAACCGGCGAGGGCAAGTTCCAGCAAGAGGTCGCCTCTGGCCGCCACCGGCTCTATGCCGACGAACCGGAGGACGTCGGCGGGCGCGACAGCGGTCCCTCGCCCTATGACTATCTCGCGATCGCGCTCGGCGCCTGCACGTCGATGACGCTGCGCCTCTACGCGGAGCGCAAGAAGCTGCCGCTCGAGCATGTCGAGGTCGAAGTGGCCCATGCCAAGGTGCACGCGAAGGACTGCGCCGAATGCGAAGGCCGGGAAGGTCGCGTCGACCGGTTCGAGCGGCGCATCGTCCTGACCGGGAATCTGAACCCGGAAGAGCGCGCGCGGCTCGTTGAGATTGCCGACAAATGTCCCGTGCACCGCACCCTGGAACAAAGCTCGGTCATCGTCACGTGGCTCAAGGAGTGAGCGGGACGAAGCGCCCATTTCCTCCGAATCTTACGAAAATTTAATCTCGCCGACAGCCTTTCGTAAGGTGGCGGCGACCATAGTCTCCCGCGATTCAATCGGGTGCCGGCGCATGCCGGATCCGCAAATTCAAGAAGGACACCAAGAATGGCCGACAAAGACATTCCTCACTCCGATGGGCCGGCAAGGCCGCGTCGCCGCAGGAGCACGCTCCTCGTCGCTACGGCGCTCGGCGCGTCGTTGCTGGCCTTGCCGATTCTCTATCACGACGGCAGCCTCAGCGCGCAGCAGATCGAGCCGGCCGCGCAGCCGCTGGGCGCTCAGATCGAAGCCCCCGCGCGCGCCGCGCCGATGTCGTTTGCCGGCATCGTCAAGAAGGTGCGCCCGGCGGTGGTCAGCGTGAAGGTCAAGATCGATAGGCCGAAGATCGCCAGCCGCGACGGCGACAACGCCCCCAACGACCCCAACGTTCTGCCCTTCAACAATCTGCCCGAGGACCACCCCTTCAACGAATTTTTCAAGCGCTTCTTCGGCGAGCCGGGCGTTCCCGACGGCTTCCGCGGGCCGCGCCGTCCGCGCCCGTTCGGCATGGCGCAGGGTTCCGGCTTCATCATTTCAGAGGACGGCTATGTGGTGACCAACAACCATGTCGTCGACAAGGCCGACACGGTCGAACTGACCATGGACGACGGCGCCACCTATGACGCGGAGATCATCGGCACCGACGAGAAGACGGACTTGGCTCTGCTCAAGATCAAGACCGGTCGCGAATTTCCTTACGTCGCGTTCGCCGAAACGGACATTGAGATCGGCGATTGGGTCGTCGCGGTGGGTAATCCGTTCGGCCTCGGCGGGTCGGTGACCGCCGGCATCGTCTCGGCCCGTGGCCGCGATATCGGCTCCGGCCCTTACGACGATTTCATTCAGATCGATGCCTCGATCAACAAGGGCAACTCCGGCGGTCCCGCCTTCAATCTCGTCGGCGAGGTGGTCGGCGTCAACACCGCCATCTTCTCGCCCTCGGGCGGCAGCGTGGGCATCGGCTTTGCCATTCCCGCCAATGTCGTCAGGGACGTGATCGACCAGTTGAAGGAGAACGGCTCGGTGACGCGCGGCTGGCTCGGGGTCCAGATCCAATCGGTGACGCCGGACATTGCCGAGAGCCTCGGCCTCGACAAGGCGGAAGGCGCCATCGTCGCCGAAGTGCAGGGCGATACGCCGGCCAAGAAGGCAGGCCTGAAGGAGAACGACACGATCCTCCAGGTCAATGGCAAGACGGTGAGCGATGCCAAGGATTTGGCCCGCAAGATCGGCAATTTGAAGCCGGACACCGTCACCCGGCTGAAGGTGCTGCGCGATGGCCAGGAGCGCGTCATCGAGGTGATGCTCGGCAAACAGCCGAGCTCGGTGCAAGCCATGACCGAACCGGATCGCCCCGACGGAACGAAGCTGGGCGACCTCGGGCTCGAGCTTGCCGCGGCCGACCAGGTGCCCGGCGCCGCCGAGAAGGGCGTCGTCGTTGTCGGAGTCGAGGACGGCAGCGAAGCCGCCGCCAAGGGCCTGCAGGTCGGCGACGTGATCCTGGAGGTCTCCGGCAGGCCGGTGAGCGAGCCGTCGGATGTGACCGCCGGGATCGAGGAGGTTACAGGCAAACAGCGCAAGGCGGTTCTGCTCCGGGTCCAGTCGGGCGAGCGCCAGCGCTTCGTTGCCCTCAGTCTGAACAAGGGCTGAACAATCACCGCCGCAGTGCCCCCCCTCTGATTGCGGCGGTTCCGGCCCAGGCGGCGGCAGGTGCGTCTTCGGCCTGCCGCCGCCGTTTTTTTGGCACCAGGGCCATTTCCGTCCGGTCAAATGGTTCCCTATACCCATGAACCGCTCTAAATAGGGGGCATGAAGATCTTGCTGATCGAGGATGACCGCGAGACCGCCGGCTATCTGCTGCGCGCGTTGAAGGAGAGCGGCCATATGGCCGACCTTGCCGTCGACGGCGAGGAAGGCTTGGCGCTGGCCCGCGAGGGCGGCTATGAGGTGCTCATCGTCGATCGCATGATCCCGAAGCTTGACGGGCTGTCGGTCATCGCCGCATTGAGAAAGGCTGGCGATGCAACGCCGGTGCTGATCCTCTCGGCGCTGGGCGAGGTCGACGACCGGGTCAAGGGCCTGCGCGCCGGCGGCGATGACTATTTGACCAAGCCCTATGCTTTTTCCGAGCTACTTGCCCGCATCGAGGTCCTGGCGCGGCGCCGGGCGCCGGAGGCCGCCGAGACGGTTCTGCGGGTCGGCGACTTGGAGCTCGACCGGCTGTCGCATTCGGTCAAGCGCGCCGGAGAGGCGGTGCCCTTGCAGCCGCGGGAATTCCGCCTGCTCGAATATCTGATGCGCCACAAGGGCCAGGTGGTGACCCGCACCATGCTGTTGGAGAATGTCTGGGACTATCACTTCGACCCGCAGACCAACGTCATCGACGTTCACATCTCGCGGCTGCGCGCCAAGATCGATCGCAAGTTCGACAAGCCCCTGCTGCACACGGTGCGCGGGGCCGGGTACACGGTCAGTGTCGACCCTCGCTAAGCTCATCCGCACCTCGGCATTCCGGCTGGTGGCGCTGTTCCTTTTCGTCTTCGCCCTCTCGGCGACGCTCGTCATCGGCTACATCTACTACAACACCAATGTGCTGTTGGCCCGCCAGGTCACGGACACCATCGACGCCGAGGCAAAGGGGCTGGCCGAGCAGTACCAGTCCGGCGGCATCCCCCGCCTCATCGCCGTCGTCGAGCAGCGCTCGGCGGCGCCCGGATACAGCATCTACCTGGTCAGCGACGGACGCGGCCGGCCGCTCGCCGGCAATCTCTACGGCGCGCCGGAGGGGATCGAACTCAATCCCGGCTGGCACGAGTTCGTGTTCGAACGGTTCGATTCCGGCGTGGCCAGCCAGCGTCTGGCGCTCGCCCGCACCTTCCAGCTCGCCGACGGCTTCCACCTCGTCGTCGGCCGCGACATCGAGGAGCGGCGCCGGTTCGAGGGCGTAATCACCTCGGCCCTGCTCTGGGGCCTGGGCCTGATGCTGGTGCTCGGGATCGGCGGCGGACTGCTCGCCAGCCGGCGCATGCTGGCGCGCCTCGACGCCATGGCCGCCACCAGCCAGCGCATCATGGCCGGCGACCTTGCCAAGCGTATCCCGGAGAGCGGCTCGGGCGACGAGCTCGACCGCCTTGCCAGGAGCCTCAACGAAATGCTCGACCGCATCGAGGCGCTGATGCGCGGCCTCAAGGAGGTGTCGGACAATATTGCCCACGACCTCAAGACGCCGCTGACGCGGCTGAGAACCCGCGCCGAGACAGCCTTGCGCGAGGAATCCTCGCCGGAAGCCTTCCGGGTGGCGCTGGAGCGCACGATCGAGGAATCCGACCAGCTCATTCGCACCTTCAATGCGCTTCTGTCGATCGCCCGCGCCGAAGCCGGCACCGCGCCGACCGCCTTCGTGGCGCTCGATGCCGCGGCGGTCATCCGCGACGTTTCCGAGCTGTTCGAGCCGACGGCGGAAGAGAAGGGCGCCGTCATTCATGTCGAGGCGGAGGCGCCGGCGCCGTTCCTGGGCGACCGGGACCTCGTCTCCCAGGCAATTGCCAATCTGGTCGAGAATGCGCTCAATTACGGCCTTCCCAAGAAGGCGAAAGGCAAGCCGGTCGGCGACATATGGCTGAAGGCCGAGAAGCGGGATGGACAGGTCGTGATCACCGTGCTTGATCAAGGCCCCGGCATTCCTGAAGGCGACCGCGGCCGGGTGCTGGAGCGCTTCGTCCGCCTGGAGACCAGCCGGTCGCGGCCGGGCAGCGGTCTCGGTCTTAGCCTGGCGGCGGCCGTCGCCCGGCTGCACAAGGGGACCCTGGAGCTTGACGACAATGCGCCGGGCCTGGCCGTCACAATGGCATTGCCGAGCGGCGAAGTCGGTTGAAGACCCGATAAGACGGGGGCGAGATGGAGGCAACGCGTGGCGATGGCGCGCTGGCGGGGCGGATCGCCGAATATCCGCAAGTCCGCGACCGCGAGGCGGTGGGCCGCGGCTGGCGGGATCTGAACGCCAGCGCCGAAAATGAAGCCGAACTCGCGGCCGCGCTGAAGAAACTGTTTACCGAGGGCAGCAGCGCCAGGGCGCTCGTCGACGCCATTTTCTCCTATTGCCCGTTTCTCACCGATCTTGCCGTGCGCGATCCGCGCCGCCTCTTGCGCTGCTTTACGACCGACCCCGAGGCGCATCTGGCGGCACTTTGCGCGGATGTCGAGACGCGCCTGGCGAAGTCGGCAATCATGGGCGAGGCGATGGCGGACTTGCGCCGCTTCCGTCAGGAGCTGGCCTTGCTCGTCGGCTTGAGCGACATCGGCGGGGTGTGGAATATCGATCGGGCGACCCTGAACCTCAGCCGCGGCGCCGAGACCGCGGTGTCGGCGGCAACGGACTTTCTCCTCCGCGCCGCCGCCGCCCGCGGCGAGCTGACACTGCCCGATCCCCAGCGCCCATCGAAAGGGTCGGGCTACATGGTTCTCGCCATGGGCAAGCTCGGCGCCGGCGAGCTCAACTATTCCAGCGACATCGATCTCATCGTCTTCTACGACGGCGACGCCGCACCCCTGAAGCCCGGCCTTGAAGCGGCAAGATTCTTCGTGAGACTGACCCGGGACCTGGTCAAGCTGCTGCAGGAGCGCACCGAGGATGGCTATGTTTTCCGGGTGGATCTGCGGCTGCGTCCCGATCCGGGCGCGACCAGCATAGCCGTGTCGCTCGCCGCTGCGCTGCAATATTACGAGAGCATGGGGCAGAACTGGGAGCGGGCGGCGCTGATCAAGGCGCGGCCCGTCGCCGGCGACGTGACCGCCGGAGAGGCGCTGCTTTCCGAGCTTGCGCCCTTCATTTGGCGGAAATATTTCGATTTCGCGGCCATCGCCGACGTGCACGCCATGAAGCGGCAGATCCATGCCTTCAAGGGGCACGGGACCATCGCCGTGGCCGGCCACAATATCAAGCTCGGCCGCGGCGGCATCCGCGAGATCGAGTTCTTCGTCCAGACCCAGCAGCTGATCGCCGGCGGAAGGCAGCCGGACCTGCGCGGCGGGCGGACGCTCGACATGCTCAAGCGGCTCGCCGACTTCGATTGGATCACGGAAGATGCCCGCGACGAGCTTAGCCAGGCTTATCGCTTTCTGCGCCGCCTCGAACATCGTCTGCAGATGCGTCGCGACGAGCAGACCCACTTGCTGCCGAAAGACCCGGACGGCCTCGATGAGGTGGCCCTCTTGTGCGGCTTTGCCGGCCGCGAGGCGTTCTCGGCCGAGCTGACCCGTCAGCTTTCTTGCGTCGAGCGGCACTATGCGGCGCTTTTCGAGGACGCGCCGGCGCTCGCCGGCGAGGTCGGCAGCCTTGTCTTCACCGGCGGCGAAGACGATCCGGATACGCTTCAGACATTGGCGCGCATGGGCTTCGCGGCGCCGCAGGACGTTGCCGGGGCGGTGCGCAGCTGGCATTTCGGGCGCTATCCGGCGGTGCGCAGCGAAAAGGCGCGCGAGCGGCTGACCGAGCTGGTGCCGGGGCTGCTCAAGGCGCTATCGGAGACCGCCAACCCGCAGGCCGCATTCTTTGCCTTCGACGCGTTTCTCAAGGGGTTGCCGGCCGGCGTCCAGGTGTTTTCGATGCTGCGCGCCAATCGCGAGCTTCTGAGCCTGCTTGCCACCATTATGGGCAGCGCGCCGCGGCTTGCGGCAATTCTCAGCCACCGCGCACATGTGCTCGACGCTGTGCTCGATCCTGATTTCTTCGGTGGTCTGCCGGGCCGCGAAACGCTGGAGGAGCATCTCGACCTGGCGCTCGGCGAGGCGCGCGGCTACGAGGACCTGCTCGACCGGGCGCGCCGCTTCGGCCAGGAGCAGGCGTTTCTGATCGGCGTGCGCGTTCTCTCCGGCATGGTGACGGCGGGTCAGGCGGGCGATGCTTACGCGACTCTCGCCGAACTCATCGTCAGGCGCCTGCACGCGGCGGCGCAGGGAGAGCTTTCCGCCGCCCACGGTCAGATCGCCGGCGGCGCATCGGTGGTGCTGGCGCTCGGCAAGCTCGGCGGCCGGGAAATGACGGCCGCGTCAGATATCGACCTGATCATCGTTTACGACTTTCTGCCCGGCACGACCCAGTCGGACGGCGCGCGTCCGGTTGCGCCGTTCACCTACTATACTCGCCTGACGCAACGACTGATCAGCGCCCTGTCGGCGCCGACAGGCGAGGGAACCCTGTACGAGGTCGACATGCGGCTGCGCCCTTCGGGCCATTCCGGCCCGCTGGCGGCGAGCCTTGCGAGTTTCACCAGCTATCACGAAGAAAGCGCCTGGACCTGGGAGCATATGGCGCTGACGCGCGCCCGGGTCATCTCCGGCGACAGGGACCTGGCGGGCAAGGTCGAGGCCGTGATCGGCGGGGCGCTGCGCAAGAAGCGCGACGACGAGACGCTGAAACAAGAGGTGGTCGAGATGCGCCGGAGGATCGACGAGGAGAAAGGCAGCGCCGAGCCCTGGAACCTGAAGACCACCCCCGGCGGGCTCGTCGATGTCGAGTTCATCGCCCAATATCTTCAGCTTGCTTCAGCCGCGGACCATCCGGAGGTGCTGGACCAGAATACCGCCGAAGCCCTGCGCAAGCTTGCCGCCGCAAATCTGCTTGCGCCCGGCGACGCCGACATTCTCGGCGAGGCCTGCGGGCTCTATCACAATCTGACCCAGGTCGTGCAACTGGCGCTGGAAGGGGAGCTCGACCTTGCGACCGCGCCGCGCGGCTTGCAGGCGTTGCTCGTCCGCACCGCCGGCGTGCCCGACATCGCCGTCTTGGATGCTCAGCTCAAGGACACGGAGGCACGCGTGCGCGAGGTCGTCGTAGGCCTTTTGGGCGCGGCGCCGTGGCGTGAACGCGGCTGACAGCGGTCAGGCGGCCTCCTCGTGCGCCACCACGGCCGGCGCCATCGGCAAACAGAAGGTCACGGTGGTGCCGCGGCCTTCGACGCTGTCGATCTTCAACCTGCCGCCATGCAGCTCCACCAGGGAGCGCGAGATGGCGAGCCCCAGGCCGCTACCGGTATGGCTCTTGGTGAACTGGTTCTCGACCTGCTCGAAGGGACGGCCAAGCCGCTTCAGGTCCGGTTGGGCAATGCCGATTCCGGTGTCGGCGATGGCGAATTCGATATCATCGCCGGCGCGCCGGGCGGAGAGGGTGATTTCCCCATTGTCGGGCGTGAACTTGATGGCGTTGGACAGCAGGTTCAGCAGCACCTGCTTGAGCGCCCGCTTGTCGGCGCACAGCTTGAGCTCGGGGCTGATACGACGCTTGACGGCGACACGGCGCTCGTCCGCGCGGGCGCCGATGATCCGCGTCGCCTCCTCGATGACGCTTTCAACGTCGATATCGACGAATTCAAGCGCCAGCCGCCCAGCCTCGATTTTCGACATGTCGAGAATGTCGCTGATAACCTCGAGCAGATAGCGGCCGCTCTTGCGGATGTCCCGGCAATACTCGGCATACTTGTCGGAGCCGAGCTTGCCGAACATCTGCCCTTCCATGATTTCGGAAAAGCCGATGATGGCGTTGAGCGGCGTGCGCAGCTCGTGGCTGATATTGGCCAGAAACTCCGATTTCGCCTGGCTGGCGGCCTCGGCGCGCTCCTTTTCGAGGGCATATTTCTCGGCCAGGTTGACGAGTTGCTGGGCTTGCTGCTCCAGCGCCTGTCGCGACCTGCGCAGATCGGCGATGGTCGCCATCAGTTCGCGCTCGCCTTCCATCATCCGCTCCTCGTGCCGCTTCAGCGAGGTGATGTCGGTGCCGATGCTGACATAGCCGCCGTCCTTGGTGCGCCGCTCGTTGATGTGCAGCCAGCGTCCGTCGTCGAGCTGCGCCTCGAAGGTTCGCGCGCCGACCCGCCCGTCACCCTCCACATTCACCTTGGTGCGCACGACCGGATGCTTGGCGGCGGCGATGACTTCGTCATAGTCGGTCCCCGGGACCACCGCGTCATTGGGCAGATTGTGGAACTGCTGATACTTGCTGTTGCACAGCACCAGCCGGTTGTTGCGGTTCCACAGCACAAATGCCTCCGAGATGGTCTCGATGGCATCCCGCAGGCGCCGGTCGGCCGTCTCGGTCTGTTGCGCAAGCTGCTTCTGCTCGGAGACGTCGACGGCGATCCCGACCAGGTGCGGTCCGGCGGTTCCCGGGTCTTCGATGACCTGGCCGCGTGCTCTCAGCCAGACATAGTGGCCGTCCTTATGGCGCATGCGGAAGACCTGATCGACGGTGCCATGGCCATCCCGCAGCAGGGCATTGGCGAGTTGATAAAGGTCCGCGTCGTCGGGATGGATGAGGGCCTGCACGTTCGGACAGATCATCAGTTCGTCGCGCGGTGCCAGGCCCAGTATGTCGTACATGGAATAGGACCAGAAGATGCGGCCGCGCGGCAGGTCCCAGTCCCACAGACCGCAGCGCCCGCGGTCGAGCGCCGCATCGAGCCTCTTGTGGGCTTCGTCGTAGATCCTGTCGGCCTCGGTGGCCCGGGCCGCCTGCCAGTAGAACGCCACGGCGAAAATGAGCAGCACGGCGCCGGTCGCCGAGAACATGGTGACCGAGAACACGAACAGGTCCTCCCAGGCGGCAAGCGCCGCACTCCGCGGCTGCAGAACGGCAACCTGGCTGGCGCCGTCGCGCAGATTGCGGACGGTGGCAAAAGCCGCTTCGCCCCCGGGGAGGTCGACGGGCATGACGCCGGCCTTTTCGGCGAATGTCGTTAGCGGTTGCGACTGCCCGAGCACCTCGATGAGCTTCTTGCCGCGGTGCGGGTTCGGGGCAGGCGCCGCGGCGGTGATGCGGCCGTTTGCGTCGGCGACCAGGATCAGCCGTCCGTCGCCGTCGGCACCGGCGGGAAGATTGCGGTCGAGTTGCTCCTGGGAGATCGGCGTCCCGCCGTCGCCCTGCGTGTCGTCGGGATCGAGATTGTGGGCGACGAGCTCGGCCAGAAGGGACAGACGCTCGTGGCTATCCGCAACCGCGGTCCAATATTCGAACCGCAACCGTAGTCCGACCGAGATGGCGACGATGACGACGAAGACGCATATCAGCACCGGAATGGCGCGGCGCAGCGTCGGCTCCAGATTGAGAAGATTTTGGTAGGTCGGCTTTACCAGCAGGCCGGCAAGCCCGGGTACGGATCGCGTCTGGCGCAAGAATCCATTCACGCTGCCTGCCCGTGACATCAGGCTTGGCCCCCCGAACCTTGTTCACTTGCCCAGGAGATGTGCCGCATCTCCGAATCACTTTCATTTGAGTCAAGAAGCAATGCCTTGTCTAGAGTCTTATGGATAAATACCGGCACCAAGGCCGAATTTTGATCAAGGCCGATCAAATGTATCAATTGGGATCAGAAAAAGCTTCAGACGTTCAGTCGAGAGAGCGTTGTGCGATCTCGATCACGTCGGCCGAAAGTCCCTCGGTCTCGGCGACCTGGCGTAGCGCGGCCTCCGCGGTCTTTCGGCGCAGGGGCTCCATGATCTTCCAATTCTTGAAGGCGCCGAGCAGACGCGCCGCGAGCTGCGGATTGATGTGGTCGAGGTCGACCGCGTGGCTTCCTATCAGCCGGTAGCCGGCCCCGTCGGCACGGTGGAAGCCGGTCTGATTTGCCGTCGCGAATGTGCCGAGCAGGGCACGCACGCGGTTGGGATTGTAAGGCGAGAATGCCTTGTCGCGAGAAAGCTCCACGACCCGCTCGATGGTGCCGGGAAGCGTCGATGCCGCCTCGAGGCAATACCATTTGTCGAGGACCAGAGCGTCGCCCTTGAAACGGCGCCTGAAATCGTCCAGCAGCCGCGCGCGCTCGGCATGGTCGATATGGGTGATGATGCCCAGTGCCGCCATCATGTCGGTCATGTTGTCGGCGGCCTCGTAATGGGCCGCGACGCGCTCTGCCGCGGCGGCGTCGGCCGGCGCGGCCAGGAGTGCCAGGGCCGCATTGCGCAGCGCCCGACGTCCGGCGCTCTCGGCGTCGGGGGAATAGGGCGCGTTGGGCTTGAAGGCCTCGTAAAGGCTTTCGAGCTGCGGCGCCAGCAGGCGTGCCAGCGCGCCGCGCATGGCCTCGCGCGCCACATGCACCGCGTCGGGATCCACATCCGCTCCGAGGGCCATGGCGAGGTCGGATTCGCCCGGCAGCTCGAGCAACTGCGCCCGGTATGCGGCCTCCAGCGTCTCATCGGCGACGACGCGGCCGAGCGCCTCGGCGAAGGGGTGGATATCGCGATTCTCTTCGCGGTCGCTTCCGTCGCGCAGCGCCGCATAGGACGCGGCGAGACGGCGTATGGCGCAGCCATAGGCGGCCTGCCAGCGGTTGAAGGCATCGCTGTCATGGGCGAGCAGGAACAAGAGGTCCTTTTCGCCGGTGTTGGTCGTCAGCTGCACCGGCGCGGAAAAGCCGCGCAGCAGCGACGGCACCGGGCGCTCGGAGACATCATCGAAGCGAAATGTCTCCTTGCGCTTGCGCACATGCAGGATGCCGTCGGCAAGAGCGGTGCCGTTGAGCTTCAGCGGCAGATCCACGCCCCGCGACCCGACCAGCCCCAGGGTCAGCGGGATATGCATCGGCTTCTTGTGCGGTTGGCCGGGCGTTGCCGG
This sequence comes from Hyphomicrobiales bacterium, assembly GCA_030688605.1. Lineage (NCBI taxonomy): Bacteria > Pseudomonadati > Pseudomonadota > Alphaproteobacteria > Hyphomicrobiales > Hyphomicrobiales bacterium. Next base: position 1,673 of record JAUYJB010000170.1, on the reverse strand, counting down.
CACGATCTGCTCGACCTCCAGCGTGAATGTCCGCTTTGCGGCGCTGTATCGGCCTTTGACGACCAGCTCCGGCGTTCCGGCCTGGGAATACCAGAGACGGAACTGGTTCAGGTCCACGGCCGCCGCATCCTCGAAGCAGCGGATGAAATTCTCCACCGTGGCCGCCTCGCCGTCATGGCGGACGAAATAGAGATCCATGCCGGCGCGGAAACCTTCAGGACCTACGATCGTCCGGATCATGCGCACCAGGTCGGCGCCCTTCTCATACACGGTCGGCGTATAGAAGTTATTGATTTCCAGGAATGATTCCGGTCTCACGGGGTGTGCCAGCGGGCCCGCATCCTCGGCAAACTGCTGGCTCCTCAGCAGTCTCACGTCGCCGATCCGCTCGACCGTCGCCTGGCGCATGTCGGCCGAGAACTCCTGGTCGCGGAAAACCGTCAGCCCTTCCTTGAGGCACAGCTGGAACCAGTCCCGGCAGGTGATCCGGTTGCCGGTCCAGTTGTGGAAATACTCGTGCGCGATGATGGCCTCGATGTTGGCGTAGTCGGCGTCGGTCGCGGTCTCCGGGCTGGCGAGGATGTATTTGTCGTTGAAGATGTTGAGGCCTTTGTTCTCCATCGCTCCCATGTTGAAATCCGACACGGCGACGATGTTGAACTGCTCCAGGTCGTATTCGCGCCCGAAGCGCTCCTCGTCCCAGCGCATGGCGCGCTTGAGCGCCGCCATGGCGTAAGCCGAATGGGCCTCCTTGCCGGGCTCGACATAGATGTTGAGGCCGACCTTGCGCCCAGAGGCGGTGGTGAAACTGTCGCTGCCCCTGCCGAGATTGCCGCCGACCATTGCGAACAGATAGGACGGCTTCGGGAACGGGTCGTGCCAGATCGCAAAGTGGCGCCCGCCCTCGAGCCAGCCGGACTCGATGGGATTGCCGTTCGCGAGCAGCACCGGCGTCCGGTCGCGGTCGGCGGTAAGGCGCGTCGTGTAGACGGAGAGCACGTCCGGCCGGTCGAGAAAAAAGGTGATGCGGCGGAACCCCTCCGCCTCGCACTGGGTGCAGAAGGTGCCGTTCGACAGGTAGAGTCCGGAGAGCTCCGTATTGGACTTCGGATCGCAGACCGTCTCGATTTCGAGTGTGAAGCGGTCATTCGGGACGGCCGCGAGGCTCAGCGAGCGTTCGCCGAGCGTATAGGCCTTTTTCGACAGTTTGACGCCATTCATAGACATCGAGACGAGCTTCAGCTTCTCGCCGTCGAGCACGAGCGGCGGCTTGCCGACGCTGGCCGCCTTGTTGCGGCGGACCGTCAAAGTCGAGCGCACGCGCGTCGCCCTCGGGTCGAGAGCGACGTCGAGATCCACCGTCTCGACCAGATAGTCCGGCGGACGATAGTCCTTCAGATAGATGCGTTGCGGCGTGTCGGTGCGCATTGACGGTTTGAGTCTCTCTATTCTCCCCAAATTAGAGACGTTGCCGCCGTGCGCCAAGAGGCGGAACGCACTCATCAGCCTCGCGCGCTCAATGTCGATTGATTCTAGAGCGGTTCATGGTTATAGGGGATCGATTCGATGGGCCAAATCGGTTCATCCGGGCAGGCGTGGGCCGCGACGCGCGATACGGGATATCGGGCGAGCGCCGCAACGAACCCGGTGGGCCGATTTGGCCCACCGAAGGC
>JAUYJB010000169.1 GCA_030688605.1 Hyphomicrobiales bacterium | reverse complement strand
TCGGCGCCGGAAGTCGAAGCGATCATGATCCTCGCGGGCGCTTCCAACATCAGCCTGACGACGATCCGGCACTTCGGGCGCTCGTTCGTACTCGTGAAGGCCGGACCGACCACGGCGGCGTACTGCGTCGAAGAGAAGTTCTGGTTTGAAGTGAACTCCCCGACGCCGCTCTGGTACAAGGTCGCCTCGGTCATGCTCGGCGGCACGCAGGTTAATTATGCCGTCAGCAACGTCTCGACGAGCGGCAAGGTGTACCTGCAAAACCACGCATCGCTCGTGTTCGAGGACGACGGCGTGGCGTACACCGCGCGCGTCCAGAGCGGGCCGACTAACGAGGGCACGGATAACACGAAGTTCTATGAGGATCTGAACATTGAGGCGGACGTGGAAGCCTCGGCATCCGACCTCACCATCGCCGTGAGCGATGACGACTACGCCACGTACTCTACGCTCGGCACGGTGGATCTCTCGGCTGGGCGCCCGCTGCGGCTGACGCGGCTCGGCTCGGCGAGACAGCGCGCTTGGGCTTTGAGCCATAGTGCAAATACGCCGATGCGCCTGCGCCGCGCAGCCGGGCGCTTGACGATGGGCACATCGTGAACCCCTTCGATGACATGGAGATCGCCCGCGAATCGTTCGCCTACCGCGATCTGCTCGGGGCGGACCAGTGGGATGAGTTCACGGTCAGCACGAATGCCAGTTCAGTCGGCGCCCTCACTGCCGAGGGCCGCTATCGCATAGAAGGGCGCAAATGCGACTTCCAAGCGCTGCTGTCGGCAGCTACCACGGTCGCAACAGTGGCGCGGGTGACATTCATCAACCTGCCAACCTCTGCGGGCGGGTTGGCGGGCTTTGGCGTGATGATGAACGACACGGTTAACGAGGCAGTCGGGCTGTGCAGCATCAGCGTCAGTTCTTCGCGCTGCTACCTTCCGACACAAAACGCGACCAGCGACGTGCTGAAGGTGTACGGCTCGTTCGAGATTGGAGGCTGAGATGGCATGGCAATTCACAGGCGAAAGTGTCGAGTGGGTAGACGACGCCAATCCCAAGCTGGCCGACTTCCTGCAGAACGGCGGCCTTAACTTCGCCGATCCAGCCTTGCAGAAAGCGCTGCGCCAGTTCCAGCACCTCGGCAACGAAGGCGATCCGTTCTCCGATCCCGCCGCGATGGCGTGGGCGCTGCGCAGCCTCGGGGTGCAGCCCGATCAGCTCACGTCGGTCTTGCAGGGGAGCACCGGGCTCGATCCCAACTACCTCAACAGCGTGTATTCCAGCTACGGGGCGCTGGACAGCCGCTTGCAGGAGGCGAGCCAGGAAGGGCGGGGAGGGATTCTCGCCGGCCTCAGCAAGGGCATCGGCAGCGTGATGGACCCGGCGGCCGAGATTTTCGACCAGTACGGCGTGCCGATCACGGCTGCCGCGCTGCTCAGTGGTGCTGGTGCGTTCAGTGGCGCTGGCGCTAGTGCAGGCGGCACGGCGGCGGCGACCGAGGGCACGGCACTCGGCTCCGGCCTCACACCGGGGGCGGGCGGCGTCACCGGCCTTACGCCGGGAACTACGGCGGGCGGCATCGGCGGCGGTGCCGTCGGAACCGGCATCACGACGGCCATCCCGGCCACGAGCCCGTTTGCGTTGTCCGCTCTCGCCCCGACGATCGGCGCAGGCAGTTTTTTCCCCGGGATCGATGGCGTTTATGGCGCTTCCGGGGGCGGAACGGCAGCCGGCACGGCAGCCGGCGGCGGCGCCCTATCACGCTTGCTGGACGGTTCGGCGACGGCGGACGACTGGCTGGATCTGCTCGGCAGGGCCGCTCCGGCCGCGCTGGGCGCGTTCGCGAGCAACCAGCAGGCCAACTCCCTCTCCGACCTCGCCGAGCGCTACATGGGCTTCGGAGAGCCTTCCAGGGCACGTTTCGAGGGGTCTTTCGCGCCCGGCTTCAGCATGGCCAACGAGCCCGGTTATGCCGATGCCCTGAACCAGACAGCGAAGGCGACACTGCATGGGATGTCAGCGAATTTCGGCAATCCTTCAGATTCTCCGAATGCGTGGGCACAAACCCTCGAAGATCTGAACGCGAAGTTCGCTTATCCAGCATTGCAGAACTATCGGCAAGTAAACGCCAACACTGGGGGATTGGCGAGCTTCGCGCCAGCGGCCGTGAACGCTTCCGGTTCGGCGGTCAATGCCGAGAGAGGCATTTACGATTCTGTTGGCGGCGGCATTGCAGATGTGTTTCATCCCCCGAAATCGCTAGCCGACATTATGAGAGAGATCAGGAGAGCGGGATTCTGATGAAATCGTTCGGCAAAGTGTGCCCTAAGCATCCTGAGTTGAATGGGGAACGGTATCAGCGAAATTGCGTGTCATGCAAGAAGGAACGCGGGTCCACGTATGCGTCGCAGAACTGGCGTAAGTATTGGGAGCGAGATAAGGCGGCGTGGGCTCTCAACTCTGCAACATGGCGCTCCAAAAACAAGGACCATATAGCGCGCGTCAACTCCGCATGGGAGCGCAATAACCGAGCGCATAGAAACATGCGTCTGGCGACGCGCCGGGCTCTGCAACAAAATGCGACACCGCGGTGGGCTGATCTATCTGCCGTTAAGGCCGTATACGCAGAAGCGGATCGCATGACGAGGCAAACCGGCATCAAGCATAACGTCGATCACATCGTGCCGCTGCACTCTAACGTCGTATGCGGTCTGCATGTATCGCAAAACCTTAGAGTCGTGACACAAACTGAGAATTACAAAAAAGGCAATCGCTGGTGGCCTGACATGCCGGAGGAACATCATGGCACTCGCTGACATCCCCGGCTACGGCGCCTTCATAGAGCGTCGCCGGCAGAACGAGCAGAAGCCGTTGCAGGAGCTCCAACAGGCCGGCGCGGTCCAAGGGCTGCTCGCGAAGATGCAGGCGCAGCAGAAAGCGAAGGCATATGAAGCCGAACTTGCCGGTCTGGGGCCGGATGCGACGGAGGAACAGCAGATCGCCGTAGCGTCGAAATATGCTGGCCCTGAAAAGCTGCTGACCATGCGTCAGGGAGCGCTCGACCGGAAAGCGCAGCGCGACATCATGATTCAGGGCGCAGCCGACAAGCGCGACCAGAACAAGGCGCTGATTGATGCCCGCTACGACCAAATGGCGATGACGGCGGCGAACGAGGATCAGAAGCGGGCGCTGGAAGCGCGTCGAATCGAAGAAAAGACGGCCGCGGACAAGCGCCACGACGAGACGCTGCGGATGCTTGGAGTACAGCGTACCGAGACGCAGCGAGACATCGCCCAACTACGCGCTGACGTTGCGGCCAATAAGCCGGAGAAGCCGCTGACCGAGTTTCAGGGCAGGAACGTGCTATTCGGTACTCGCGCCGCGCAGTCGGACAAGATCCTGAAAACGCTGGAGGAGAAGGTCAGCCTTACCGGCATGGCCGCAGCCGGCACGCTCGGGGCGGCGGGCAATTTCGTAATGAGTTCCGAGCAGCGCCGCGTCAGGCAGGCGCAGCGCGATTTCGTCAACGCCGTGCTGCGGCAGGAATCGGGCGCCGTGATCTCGGACGCGGAATTCGACAATGCGACGAAGCAGTATTTCCCGGCACCGGGCGACGACAAGGCGACCATCGCTCAGAAGCGCGCGAACCGGGCGCTTGCAATCAAGGGATTCTCGCGGCTCGCCGGGCCTGGTGGCCCGGACGTTCAGACCATCATCGACGAGCCGCTGCTGCCGGGCGGGTCCACAGACGCTACGCCAACTGGCGGCTGGTCGATCCGGCCGCTTCCATGAGCCACGAACGTTCCGAAACCGTCCAAAGACCTGACGGAAGGTGGATAAACGTCTATGGGCGAGACACGCCCAAAGCTGGACAACAACTGCCAGGAACGCCAGATTTCCAGACGGTAGATGCCGCTGTAGCGGCAGCGAAACAGCGCTCAGAGAGCACGAAAGTACAGCGTTTCGAGGTCACAGCCCCGGATGGCAAGCGCTTCGAAATCACGGCACCAGAGGGCGCTACGCAGGAACAGGCGCTTGCCTACGCGCAGCAGCAGTTCTCGGCAAAACCCGCCCAACCTGCGCCCACCGCGGGCGAGCGTGGCAAGGCAGCGCTTGGCGGCGTGAACCGCGGCATCGCTGGCCTAGTCGGGCTCCCGGTAGACACCGCCGAGAATCTCGTGAACCTCGGCATCGCTGGAGTAGGGACGGCGGCGACCGCCCTTGGCAGGCCGGATCTCGCGCCAGATGTGCTCCGTGGCACACCCGGAGGCTCTGAGAGCGTCGCTAGGCTCATGGAGAAGGCGGGGATAGGCACTACCAACCCCCGCCCTGACGACCCCGCCAGCAGGCTCCTGCACACGGGCGGCATGATCGCCGGGGGATCAGTCTTCCCAGGTGCTCGTCCAGCACCTGCGGCAGTCGCAACGGTTGGCGGGGCGGTGGCCGGTGAAACGCTGGGGCCGGAATGGACCGGCGTCGGGGCGATGGCTCCGACCACCGCCAGAACAGGAGCCGCTGCGGCCAAAAACGCCGTCGCCGCCAGGGCGAGGCCGACCGTCGAGACGTTCCGCGCTGCCGGAGCCGAGCCGTCAGTAGGGCAGGCAACCGGGAACGTGTTTCTACATGGGCTCGAAAACCTTGCCGCCAAGTTCCCGGGCGGGGCTGGCGTCATGAAGAACTTCATCGCGAAGCAGCAACAGCAGATCGGTGCGAAGGCGAAAACTGGTGTTCCTGCGGAAGCGGCCGGGCGGGCGATCGAGAAGGGCGTCACCGGAACTGGCGGATTCCTAACTCGCACTCGGACGACGTGGCAGCGCCTGGACGACGACCTCGCTCGAAAGGTTGGGCCTGCGGCGACCTCGGCTCCGGCCAATACAGTTTCTGCGCTGGACGATCTCACCAGGGCTACGCCTGGGGCTGAGAAAACTACTGCGGCGCTCGTGAATCCAAAGGTCGCCCAGATCAAGGAAAACTTCCAAGCCGACTTGCAGGCGAATGCCGGCGTTATGCCGTTCGATGCGCTGCGGGCGCTTCGCTCCCGCGTCGGCTCGATGCTAGATGACGCGCTGGTAACGGGCATTCCCGGCGGCGAGCTGAAAAAGCTGTACGGCGCGCTGTCCGAAGATTTGAAGGTAGCGGCGAGCCAAGCCGGCGCTGGCAAAGAATTCGCGCGGCAGAACGCCTTCTACCGAGCCCGCATGGACCGCATCGAAAGCGTGCTGGAGCGCGTCATCGGCAAGGGCAAGCAGCCGGAGGACATCTTCAAGGCGATCAACCCGACCGATCCCGATCAGGCCAATAAGCTGCGCGCCGTGATGCGAAGCCTCGCCCCGGCCGAGCGCCAGGTCGTTACCGAGGCCGTGGTAAATCGCCTCGGCAAAGCGAAGCCAGGCAAGCAGGACGAAATGGGCGAAGTGTTCTCGTCGGAAACCTTCCTGACGAACTGGAACAAGCTGTCGCTTGGGGCGAAAGCGCAGCTTTTCCCTAATCCCCAAACGCTGACGAACGTAACGAAGATCGCCAATGCGGCGTCCGAGATTCGCACGGGCAGCGGCATCTATGCGAACCCGTCAGGCACGGCCGGATCATTCGCGGCTTACAGCGTTTACCTGTCGCCGCTTGCGAGCGTCGCGGCCGGTTCCGTTGCGCCAGTCGTGGCTGCTGGCAGTGCTGCGGCAACAGCGTATGTCGGCGCGAAGATGCTGACTAACCCCAAGGTCGTCAACTGGCTGGCGACGCCTGTCAATCCGGCGCGCCCAGGAGAGGCCGCAGCGCACCTCGCGCGGCTCGGCGTGATCTACAACCAGACCGATGACGCCGCGTTGAAGTCGGAACTCGAGCGGTTCATCGGCAGCGCGCAGCAATGACAAGAAGACGCCCATGTACGCCCACCTTCTCTGGATTCTGAAGCGCGCCTATCTCAGGCTCGGCCTCATCGCCCTGCTGGCCGGCTGTGCGTTCAGGAGACCGCGGTGAACGGCGATCCGCCTGACTTCTCCCTGCTGGCGAAGGTGCTAGGCGCCGCTGCCGTGGTAGCCGCGCCGATATGGACCTTCATCAAGCTCTGGGACAAAAAGGCCGACAAGAAAGCGATGGCCGAGCAATTCGCCGCCGTGACCGCAGAAATCACAATTCAGCGCGGGCACATTGCGAAGCTGTTCGACAAGATCAGCGAGTCGGAATCCAAAAGCGAGGAGCGACATCGCGAGCTGCTGATGTATCTCGTGAAGAAAGGAGAGTGACCATGGACCAGGAACGCATCTATCTGCGCCGCATCGTCGGAATCGTGCTCGCGGCGGTGGCTTTCTTCTGCCTGATCGTGCTCGGCGCGCGGTACGCCTACGCCGAGGAAACCTACAGCGCGGCGGATCAGAACGGCAAGCTCACGATCATGCTGGTAACGCCTTGCCCGCTCGGCCCGTGGTTCAAGGACTGGAAGGCGGCGAAATGGATATTCCGCGGACAGTTCTACGATGCCTGCTGGCGCGTGCAGCCAACGTCCGACGGGCGTCCGCAAATCGTCGTCATCGACTCCTCCGGGGTGATGTCGTCGCAGTCGCCGGGCGCGTTCAGGAAAGATGAGGGCGTGTGAGCTACCGCGCTATCGTGATGGCGGAAGGTGGAGGAGTCGAACCCCAGGCCCTACCGAGGTGCCCGCGTGCTGGTTTTCGAGACCAGTTGCCGCCCGCGCAGCGCCACCTTCCTTTTGATCTGGCGGAAGGTGCGAGGATCGAACTCGCGCAGCCCTGCTTAGGTGCTGGCCTCGGTTTAGCAAACCGGCGGTTTACCGCTCACCCAACCTTCCGTACTAGACGGATGATCGGGATCGACTGTGGAGCCAGCGGCGTGGATTCGGCGTTCGTGTTCGCATGGCAAGGCGGATTGTACTAGATGCAAGGCCGGCGCATCTACCCCGACGCCGAGGACCACGGCGCGATGAAATTCGCCGAGGGCGACTACGGCAAGACGATTCACGGCGAATGGCTGGCGTTCCCTCCGGGGGCATATCTCAAATCGCTCAAGCACCACGAGGTCGTTGAGCACGCGGACGGCACGATCACGGTTTCACCGTCTATCGAGTGGCCGGACTTTCACGGCTTCCTCGAAGGCGGCGTCTGGAGAAATTGCTACCCGTGAAAGTCGAGTTCCTGACCGAGCTTTACCTGCACCCGCTCGGCCCCGAGGAATTCACATTACTCGCTCCATTCGTGTTTCTGGTGGATGGCGCCAGATATGAGGCACCCACTGGCTTCCTTACTGACCTCGATAGCATACCTCGGCTCCCGTTCGCCTACTGGATTGCCAAAGGCCGTGCGATCAAGTCCTTCGTCATGCACGATCTGCTCTACGAGCTCCAGGTGCCCCGCAAGTGGGCAGACGATGCCATGCGCGCCGGGATGGCCGTCGAGAGGGTCGATAGCGCCCTAGGCAGCCTCATGTACGGCTTTGTCCGGCTTGGCGGCTCATCGCATTACGCGGTAGATACAGCGTGGCTGGAGGAGGCTCCGCCGCCGTAGCGCCGGTCATGCCCTCGCCGTGTTCTTCAGGGTCACAGCCATGTTTCCTTGTCCGCCAGTTTGGCAATCGCCCATTCCAGCGCATTCCGTTCCTTCACCAGTTCCTGCGTGTCGCACAGAGTCGTCGTGCAAATCCTGATGTCGAGCACTCCTTTGCGCACCATGAGCCGGTGCAGGTACTCGCGGTGCTTCTTGCTCATCCACTTAGGGCGCGGAAGATCGGTAGTGTTCATGGGAACACGAACCTGCATACGCCCTCCTTGATGGCCTTGCGGATTTCTTCCTTGCTGTCGAACGTGATGAGCAGCGCCATCGGGTAGGTATGCACCGTGCCATCCATGTCCTGCGACTTGATCTCGCCCATCTCGATGAGCTTGCCGTGGGCGGTAGGCTCTGGGACTGGATAGCCGAATTGCGGATCACATTCCATGTTCGTCCTTCCCTTCACAGTGTGCGGCGTCGGTGCCATTCTGTTTTTCACGCGCCGCATTGTCTGCCTTACGGATGCAGCCTTGAATGGTGCGGTAGAACATGGTGATCTCGAACCAGCCAGTCACGCACCCTTTGCCTGACTTCTCAAAACCCTCACAGAAGTGGATGAGCGCTTGCAGGCCGTCAAGGCTGGACTGAGTGATCCACACCGGCACTGTGATGCTCGGCTCGCTGTGCGGTTGTGGCCGGCAAATGTGCGAGTATTCGAGTAAATGAATCGGTCGGTCGCTCACGGCTTCGCCTTTGTGGAAGAACAGCGAAGCGCAATCCCAATCCTTATCCAGCGGCAGCACAGCGGGCAGACGACGCCCTTTCTTTCGGTCATCACGGCTTCGGCTCCGTCGCTTCACCGATCTCCTTCAGCAGACCACGAACGCGGTGCTCGATCTCCTCCAGCGCCCCCATCGCGTCACCCTCGAAGTGCTGACTGGCAAGCAGGCAGGCTTCTAGCCCCTGCTGGATGGCGCTCAATTCGGCGATATACTTGGCTGTCAGGTTCTCCCGCTTCATCTTTTCCTCTAGCCAGTCTCGGTTGCAGGCGTCGTAACGGCTGCGCGGTACGGTGTCACCGATAGAGGATGCCGCGCTTGCGGATGGGGAGGTTTCTGCGATTACCCGACGCTCCGTTTCCTTCGCCAAAAGGTCGGCCATTGTGTCGAAGTCTGTTTTGAGCAAGGCAGCTATGCGCTTCGCTGCCGATCCGATCCAGCTTCCTTGAACGATGTTGCCGTGCGCGTCCACGCATGATTTAAGCGCCCCGGCGACTTCCTTTTGGATGCGTTCTGCGGTGGCGATGTTGTCGCTCGGCTCAATAGAGGACGGGGCGGAGGCTATCTCGATCTCGCGGTCCTGTAGCTTGATGTAGGCAGCCACAAGACCGCGTATCTGATGCGCCATCACGTCGCAACCGGCGATGCGCCACGAGTCCTTGGGCATGTCGAGCGCCTTGGCGATTGCATCAAGCTTGCCATCGCGGTCTTCCAGCTCTGAGAACGCACCATCCTTGACACCCTCAAGACCCTCGTAAGCCAGAATCTTGTCCTCGGCCCACGTAGCGAGAGCGTCAGCAACTAGGCCGCGCCCGCCGGCATTCAGCCAGTAGATCGCATCCCTTACCCGTTCTGGCAATCTCGGTCTGCCGATGTAGTCCTCCATCGGTGCTTTAGAGGACGGGGCGGAGTGCCCTTGCGTGCTGCCGTATTTCTGCATCCAGTCGTCCGCATTGCGCCGAGACTCGGCCAGCTCGCGCTCAAGCTTGGCGGACGCTACCATGAGCGGAACAGCCGCAGGGCGATGTTCTGGCGGAATTTGGAGAAACGCTGCATCCGTCCGCGGGCTATCCGACATCACGGCTTAGACCTAGTGGAAGCACGTCGAGCCCATTTCGCCTTGCACCGCTCGCACTCGACAAGGCGAAGGTGAGCCGCACCATTCGCGCACATTTGGAACTCGGCCGCTCGTCTGATCGCCGCGCCGCAAATCG
>JAUYJB010000168.1 GCA_030688605.1 Hyphomicrobiales bacterium | reverse complement strand
GCCTTCGGTGGGCCAAATCGGCCCACCGGGTTCGTTGCGGCGCTCGCCCGATATCCCGTATCGCGCGTCGCGGCCCACGCCTGCCCGGATGAACCGATTTGGCCCATCGAATCGATCCCCTATAACCATGAACCGCTCTAGTCGCCAGCCATCGGCTCATCGGGCGCGAGCAGGTTGAGCGCCAGGGCGTGAACGCGGCCTGAGAGTTCCTCGGCAAGGAGCTCGTTGACCATGCGGTGGCGCTCGATGTGGCTTTTGCCGGCAAAGGCCGCAGCAACCATGCGGACGGAAAAGTGCGTTTCGCCGCCCTCGCGATAGCCGGAATGACCGCGGTGGCGCTCTGAATCATCGGTCACCTCGAGCGCGCCGGGCGCGAAAGCCCGCGTTAATTTGCCTATGATTTGCTGTTTGACGGACATGATGTCGCAACCTCTCGCTTGCTTCGCCTGGCTCGCATACCCATAATCTGCTCGATGAAACTGGACTCGAAATATTTCGATCGCATCCGCGTCAAGCCGAACGCGGAAGAGATGCTGCGCGCGCGAAGCCCGCGCTGCGCCGAGCCCGGCTGCACGCAGGCCGGCGCCTATCCGGCCCCGCAGGGCCGCGGCCGCGAGGGGAAATTCTTCCATTTCTGCCTCGATCATGTGCGCAAATACAACCGCTCCTACAATTATTTCAACGGCATGACGGACGCCGACATCGCCCGCTATCAGGCCCAGACGGCGACCGGTCATCGCCCGACCTGGTCGATGGGCGTGAACGGCAGAGCCGATTCCTCATTCACCGCCTTTGCCGACGGCTTTCAGGACCCGTTCAGCGTGTTCTCCGGGCGCTTCGGCGCCAGGCGCGAGCAGGAGCAGGAGCAGGCCCGACGGCGTCCGGTCTACAATGCCCAGCGCAAGTCGCTTGCCGCCCTCAACCTCGACGGAACGGCGAGCGCGGCGGAAATCAAGTCGCGCTACAAGGCGCTGGTCAAGCGCCACCATCCCGACGCCAATGGCGGCGACCGCAGTTCGGAACACAGACTACGTGAAATCATCCAAGCCTATACCTATCTTAAGAGCGCCGGTTTTTGCTAACTTCGCGGCCGCTTAAGGCCGGCCTGCTCGGGTCAGACCCGGGGGGCACCGGCACCGGAGGAGTGATGACAACTCAAGTGATTGCGCCAGGCGAAGTCCCGCCGCCGCCGGACATGAAGATCTCGGTCCGCCAGGTGTTCGGGATCGACACCGATCTTGAGTGCCCGGCCTACTCGGAAGGAAACGAGCACGTTCCGGAGCTGGACAATGACTATCTGTTCAACCGCGAGACGACGCTCGCCATTCTGGCCGGCTTCGCCTTCAACCGCCGCGTGATGATCCAGGGCTATCACGGCACCGGCAAGTCGACCCATATCGAGCAGGTTGCAACCCGGCTCAACTGGCCTTGCGTGCGGGTCAATCTGGACAGCCATATCAGCCGTATCGACCTCGTCGGCAAGGACGCCATCGTGATCCGTGACGGCAAGCAGGTGACCGAGTTCCGCGAGGGCATCCTGCCCTGGGCGCTGCAGTCGAACACGGCGCTGGTGTTCGACGAATACGATGCCGGCCGTCCGGACGTGATGTTCGTCATCCAGCGCGTGCTCGAGGTCTCGGGCAAGCTGACCCTGCTCGACCAGAACCGGGTGATCCGCCCGCATCCGGCCTTCCGGCTGTTCTCGACCACCAACACCATCGGTCTCGGCGACACCTCCGGCCTCTATCACGGCACCCAGCAGATCAACCAGGGTCAGATGGACCGCTGGTCGATCGTCACTACCCTTAACTATCTGCCCCACGACGACGAGGTGAACATCGTGCTGGCCAAGGCCAAGCATTATCGCACCGACGAGGGGCAGGAGATCGTCGCCAAGATGGTGCGGGTCGCGGACCTCACCCGCAACGCCTTCATGAACGGCGACCTGTCGACGGTGATGAGCCCGCGGACGGTGATCACCTGGGCCGAGAACGCGGAGATCTTCAAGGATATCGGCTTTGCCTTCCGCGTCACATTCCTCAACAAGTGCGACGAGCTGGAGCGCGGCCTGGTGGCCGAGATGTACCAGCGCTGCTTCGCCGAGGAGCTGCCTGAATCGACCGCCAACGTGGCGCTGATGTAACGCCGGCCCGGCGTTTGAACCCATGCCCAAGGACCGCAGAAGCAACGGGACGGCCAACGAGCCGTTCAAGCGGGCGCTGGGCCCGACCATGCGGGCGATTTCCGGCGAGCCGGAACTCGCGGTTGCCTTTGGCACCGACCGGGCCAGCCTGCATGGCTCGCAAGCCCGCCTTCCCGAACCGCCGCGCCGCATGACGCTGAGGGACGTTGCCGTGACGCGCGGCCATTCCGACGCCATCGCCTTGCGGCTGGCCTGCCACGACCCTGCCGTGCATCGCACCTTCCGGCCGCCGGGCGAGAATGCGAGGGCCGCTTTCGATGCGGTCGAGCAGGCGCGCGTCGAGGCCATCGGCGCGCGGCGCATGGACGGCATCGCCGGCAATCTCACCGCCATGATCACCGAGACTCTGGAGCGCCAGAACGCCGCCGAGATGTCGACTCGCGAGGAGGCGCCGCTCGACCAGGCGCTGGCGTTGATCGTCCGCGAGACGCTGGCCGGCCTGGCGCCGCCGGAGTGCGCCAAACGTCTGGTCGCCGCGTGGCGGCCATGGATCGAGGTCAAGGCCGGCGACGACATCCGCGCGCTTTCCGGAGCGCTCGACGATCAGCGCGGCTTCGCCCACATCCTGCGCGATCTTCTTGCCCATCTCGACATGGGCGACGAGCTCGGCTCCGATCCCGAGGACGCGGAGGAGAGCGAGGAGGACGAGCGCAACAATGTCGGCGAAAACGCGTCGGAAGAAGGCGGCGAGAGCGACTCCGCCGAGGCGGCCTTCCTCGAGGAAGGCGATCGGAGCGGAGAGGACCAGCAGGAGGGCTTGAGCGAGGCCGCCGAAAGCGACGCCGACGGCTTGGCCGAGGATGAGGACACCGATGCGACGCGCGAGGCCAACGATCCGTGGCGGCCAAACGCCCACCCCAACGACAACCGGATGGCCGCCGGCTATCGCATCTTCACCACCCGGTTCGACGAGACGGTGAAGGCGGAGGATCTGTGTGAGGCGGAGGAGCTCGAACGGCTGCGCGGCTTCCTCGACAAGCAGCTCGTGCATCTCCAGGGCGTGGTCACGCGGCTTGCCAACCGGCTGCAGCGGCGCCTCATGGCGCAGCAGAACCGCGCCTGGGATTTCGACCTTGAAGAGGGCCTGCTCGACGCGGCCCGCCTGTCGCGCGTCGTCGTCGACCCGATGCATCCGCTCTCCTTCAAGCGCGAGCGCGACATGAACTTCCGCGATACCGTGGTGACGCTCTTGCTCGACAATTCCGGCTCGATGCGCGGGCGCCCGATCACCGTCGCCGCCACCTGCGCGGATATCCTCGCCCGTACCTTGGAGCGCTGCGGCGTGCGCGTCGAAATTCTCGGCTTCACCACGCGCGCGTGGAAAGGGGGCCAGTCGCGCGAAGCGTGGCTGGCGGCCGGCAAGCCGCCCAATCCCGGCCGTCTCAACGATCTGCGCCACATAGTCTACAAGGCCGCCGAGGCGCCCTGGCGCCACGCCAGGCGCAATCTCGGCCTGATGATGCGCGAGGGGCTGTTGAAGGAGAATATCGACGGCGAGGCGCTGTTATGGGCGCATGAGCGGCTGCTCGCCCGGCCCGAGCAGCGGCGCATCCTGATGATGATCTCAGACGGCGCCCCGGTCGACGATTCGACCCTGTCGGTCAATTCCGGCAACTATCTGGAGCGCCATCTGCGCCAGGTCATCACCGCCGTCGAGACCCGCTCGCCCGTAGAGCTCCTGGCCATCGGCATCGGCCACGATGTCACCCGCTACTATCGCCGCGCCGTCACCATCGTCGATGCGGAGGAGCTCGGCGGGGCGATGACCGACAAGCTCGCCGAGCTGTTCGAGGACGACAGCCAGAAGCGCGACCCGCAGGCGCAGCGGCGCGCCGCGCTGCGCGCCCGCCAGGCCGCGCGGGCGTGAGGAAAGCCGGGGAACCGATTCAGGTCACGCGCATCGCACCGATTGGACGGATGAGGCCGCGCAGCGCCCCATAGGGCACCAGCATCATCAATCCCATGAACAGCTTGACGCCGAAGTCGCTGATCGCCCAGGCAACCCAGCGCGGCATCTCGCCCAAGAGCCCGCCGAACGCGCTCGTCTCCTCGACGGCGAAGGGGATGTCGGGCCCGAATACGGAAAAGAACGCCGCGAAGGCGAGCGAGAAGAATATCGCCGTATCGACCGCCGAGCCGACCAGCGAGGAGATGAGCGGCGCCCGCCACCAGGAAAGATGCCGCAGCCGGTCGAACACGGTGACGTCGAGAAGCTGCGCCACTAGGAACGCCGAACCCGAGGCGAGCGCGATGCGCGGAGAGGCGATATACAGGCTCAGCCCCACCGCCAGCGCGAAGCCGACGATGACCACGCGGCGCGCCACCGCAACCCCGAAGCGGCGGTTGGTGAGGTCGGTGACTAGGAACGAAACCGGATAGGAGAACGCGCCCCAGGTGAAATAGTCCTGCAGCCCGACCGGGCGGAAGGGATATTGAACCATGATGTTGGCGGCGACGACGATGACGCACATCGCCGCCACGGGCACGGCCATCGGGCGCAAGGATTGAACAAGCCTCATGAGGATGGACGGCCGCTCAGGCCGAAGCCGCCTGGGCCTTGGCGAGCCGCCGCTTCAGCCGCCGCGCCTTGGTGGACAGCTCGCTGTCGCGGGCCTTGGCGAGGAAGGCGTCGAGGCCGCCGCGATGCTCCACGCTTCTCAGCGCATGGGCGCTGATGCGCAGATTGACCTGCTCGCCGAGGGTTTCGCTGAGCAGCGAGACGTTGCACAGATTCGGCAAGAAGCGCCGCCGCGTGCGGTTGTTCGCATGGCTGACATTGTTGCCGGTCTGCACCGCCTTGCCGGTCAGCTCGCATCGCCGTGCCATGAGCTTTGTCCTTATCGTTGCGCGGCCGGAAGATTGTTGAGCCGCGTTTTCCTCTTAGTTAGGAAATTCGGGCAGGGTATAGTTGGCGGGCGAACGGGCGTCAAGCGGCGCAGATGCGGTTTGCAGCGGTCGCGAGCAGCCATGGGATTGACCCATTTGAACGGCATGATGAGCCCGTAGGCCTCACTAGGCGCAACGAGGCGACACCGTTCGCGGGGACAAGCGGGATTAGGCGTCGGCACGCGGAACGACAGGGGTCTTGTCGAGGGAGATGATGTCGTGCTGTCCTGTAACGGGTTTGTCTGGGTCGGGTCGAAGTCGTTGAATCTGATGCATCCGCGCCGCCTGTGCTCCGCGCTTCCCGGCGCCGCGCTCATGTTCGCCTTGCTGCTTTCCGGTCCGCCGGCGCATGCGGACGGAACCACCACCGTCGTCACCAAATACGAGCTTTCCATTGCCGGCATCTCGCTGGCCAGCTTCAAGTTCTTCAGTGATTTCGATAGCCGCGGCTATAGCATTTCCGGGCGCGGCGACAGTTCGCGCCTGGTCGAGCTGATCGCCAAGTTCGAGGGCTCGACCAAGAGCGCCGGCGCCTTTGCCGGACTGAACGTCCTGCCGGCAAGCTACCGGCTGTCGTTCCTGAGCGGCAACCGCAATCAGAGCGTCGAGATGCATTTCAGCAACGACACCGTCGACAAGCTCGCGGTCGATCCGCCGCAGTCTCCTTCGGCCGCGCGCGTTCCGATCAAGCCGGCCCATCGGACCGGCGTACTCGATCCGCTGAGCGCGGTCCTGTTGCCGTTGCCGAAGGGCGAGCTCGACGGCAACAGCGTCTGCGATCGCCGGCTGCCGATTTTCGACGGCCGCCACCGCTACGATCTCGTGTTCTCCTACAAACGCACCGAGACCGCCCCGGTGGCCGGCAAGCCGCAGGAGCGGACCAGCCTGTTCGTTTGCAAGATCAAGTACAACCCGATCGCCGGCCACAAACCGCAGGTCAATTCGACGCTCTATTGGCAGAACAGCGAGGATATCGAGATTTGGCTGGCGCCAGTGACGAGCGCCGGTATGCTGGTGCCGTATCGGGCAATGTTGCCGACGCCGATCGGGTCCGCGGTTCTATCCCTGAGCAAGATCAAGATTTCGAAAAAGCAGCAGCAGGCCGCCATATCGCCGGCCGGATAGGGACGCCTGCAGGGCCCGGAAGCACGATCCGGCCGGACAAGAATTTAACTTCCCGCTTACCGTAGTTAACCGCGGAGACGGCGGGAACGGACGTGATGAGGCAGCGTCCGGCATGAATTGTGTGCGACGGATCGGACTTCACAATATCTGGTAGAGACCAATGCGGGAAAATGCCGAGGTCAGTGATTCGGGCGGGGTTTGTTCTGTTTTTGCCCCTTTCGTTAAATTCTCCCGGCCGGAACCCGGCCCCCATCGTTTCATGCTGATACAGTCGGACCGCGCGGGGCGGCGATTTACCTCCGCCGGCATACGCCCTATGACAAGAGTTGGCTCATGACCCCCGCATGCGAAAACCTCGTCGCGGTGCTCGGCCCGACCAACACCGGCAAGACGCATCTCGCCATCGAGCGCATGCTCGGGCATGCGAGCGGCATGATCGGCCTGCCGCTGCGGCTCTTGGCGCGGGAGATTTACAATAAGGTCATCGAGCGCATCGACGCCGACCAGGTGGCGCTGATTACCGGCGAGGAGAAGATCAAACCGCCCTCCCCGCGCTACTATGTGTGCACCGTCGAGGCCATGCCGCGCGACGTCGAGGTCGCGTTCCTCGCCGTCGACGAGATCCAGCTCGCCGCCGATTTCGACCGCGGCCACGTCTTCACCGACCGTATGCTGCACCGTCGCGGGCGGCAGGAAACGCTGCTGCTCGGCGCCGACACCATCCGGCCCCTGATCGAAAGCCTGCTGCCGGGCGTCAATCTCCTGCAGCGTCCGCGCCTATCGGCGCTGCGCTATTCCGGCCAGACCAAATTGACCAGACTTCCGCGCCGCGCCGCCATCGTCGCCTTCTCCGCCAACGAGGTCTACGCCATCGCCGAGCTGGTCCGCCGCCAGCGTGGCGGCACCGCCGTGGTGCTCGGCGCGCTCAGCCCGCGCACCCGCAACGCTCAGGTCGACCTCTACCAGGCCGGCGAGGTCGACTATCTGGTCGCCACCGATGCCATCGGCATGGGCCTGAACCTCGATATCGACCATGTCGCCTTCGCCGCCGACCGCAAGTTCGACGGCCACCAGTTCCGCACCCTGAGCGCGGCCGAGATCAGCCAGATCGCCGGCCGCGCCGGCCGCCATCTCCGCGACGGCACCTTCGGCGTGACCGGCCGCGTCGAGCCGTTCGCCCAGGAGGTTGTCGAGCGCCTCGAAGGGCATCGCTTCGAGCCCTTGAAGATGCTGCAGTGGCGCAATTCCAACCTCGATTTCGCGAGCCTCGACGCGCTCAAGGCAAGTCTCGCCGTGACCCCGACGCAGCCGGGTCTGACGCGGGCGCCCATCGCCGACGACGAGCGCGCGCTCGACATTGTCTGCCGCGACGCGGACCTGCGCGACATGTCCAGCGCGCGGGCCAACGTCGCCTGCCTGTGGGAGGTTTGCCAGATCCCCGATTACCGCAAGATCGCACCCGCCAACCACGCCGAGCTCATCGCCACCATCTTCGGCTATCTGCAGACCGAAGGCCGCATTCCCGACGACTGGTTCGCCCGCCAGGTCGCCTATGCCGACCGCACCGACGGAGATATCGACACGTTGTCGAACCGCATCGCCCATGTGCGCACCTGGACCTTCGTCGCCAACCGGCCGGATTGGCTCGATGACCCGGCCCATTGGCAGGGCCAGACGCGGGAGATCGAGGACCGCCTGTCCGATGCCCTGCACGCGTGCCTGGCGCAACGCTTCGTCGACCGGCGCACCAGCGTGCTGTTGCGCCGGCTGCGCGACAATGTCGATCTGGAGCTGGAAATCGAGCACGGCGACGTGCGCGTCGAAGGCCAGCATGTGGGCCATCTGCGCGGCTTTCATTTCGCCCCGGATGCCGCCGCCGGCAGCACCCATGGCAAGACGTTGCGCGCCGCCGCGCTCAAGGGCCTGGCGGCCGAGTATTCAAGTCGCGCAACCCGGCTTGCCGAAGCCGCAGACAAGGAGATCGGCCTTGGCGATCAAGGCGAGCTGACCTGGGCCGGCGAGACGGTGGCCCGGCTTGTCCCCGCGGACGATGCGCTCGTCCCGCGCATCGCGCTGATCGCCGATGACCAGCTTCAAGGTCCCGACCGCAATCGCATCCAGGAGCGCCTCGACCGCTGGATCGCAGGTCACATCGGCGAGGTCCTGGCGCCGCTCTTGGGCCTGCGCACGATCCAGACCGACAACGGGCTCTTGCGCGGCATCGCGTTTCGGCTGGTCGAATGCTTTGGCTTCCTGCCCCGTCATCGGGTCAGCGATGAGATGCGGCAGCTCGACCAGGAAGCGCGCGGGGTTTTGCGGCGCATCGGCGTGCGCTTCGGCGCCCATACGATTTTCATTCCCGCACTATTGAAGCCGGCGGCAACCCGCGTCATCCGCCTGCTCTGGGCGCTGCGTCACGGCGGGTTGACGGCAGAGCTGTTGGAAAACCTGCCCCAGCCCTCGGTCCAGGGCCTAATGTCGGTCGCCGTCGACGACGCCGTGCCGAAGG
Organism: Hyphomicrobiales bacterium; assembly: GCA_030688605.1. Classification (NCBI taxonomy): domain Bacteria; kingdom Pseudomonadati; phylum Pseudomonadota; class Alphaproteobacteria; order Hyphomicrobiales; species Hyphomicrobiales bacterium. The sequence continues at coordinate 35,022 of JAUYJB010000168.1, read as the reverse complement.
GCTATTACGCCGCTATCGGCTATCGCATCTGCGCTCGCCGCGCGGTGCGCGTTGACATGCTGGAGCGGCTCGCCGATGCCGTCCGTCCCCTGATCGCCTGGAAGCCCGCCGAGAACGGCGCCGCCGCGCCCGAGGGCGCGCTCGGCAAGGGCCGTTTCGTGGTGACCGCGGCCATGATGTCGCTCGTCGGCTGCTCGGGCGAGAGCTTCGCGGAGGTGCTGAAAAGCATCGGCTTCCGCCGCGACGGCTCGGCGCTGCTGGCGGCAACGGGGGATACGGCCGCTTCCGAGCCGGCGGCAGGCGACGCGTCCGCTGCCGCGAATGGCAACGCCCCTGCCGCCGGCGCGCCGGCCCCGGAGGCGCCCGACAATCCCAAGGCTGACGCCGCCGACTCCCCCCGCAATACGCCGGGGGGCAGCACCGCGATACTCGGGGTGTGGCGCGTCCGCGTGGCCAGACCGAAACGGCCGCGCGCTGCCGCCGACAAGAAAGGCGAGACTCCGCGGGAGCAGCGCTCAGCGCCGGCGCGTGCGCGGAAGAAATGGCCGCGCAAGACCGATCGGCAGCTGCATGGCCGGGACCACTCCGGCGCCGCGAAGCGCCCTGACCGCAAGCCCGGCACACCCGACCCGCTGTCGCCGTTCGCAGCCCTTGCCGAGCTCAAACGCGAACTCGAAGACGCCGGCAAGAGCGGGCGGAAGCGCTGACTTTGCCTGAACCGTCGCCCGAAGCAGTTCCCGGTCAGCGCATCGACAAGTGGCTGTGGCACGCGCGCATCGTCAAGACGCGCACCCTTGCGACGCGTCTTGCCGCCTCGGGCCAAGTGCGCGTCAATAAGCGCAAGACCGCCCGGCCGAGCCGCACCGTGCGCCCCGGCGACGTGCTGACATTCGTCCATGGCGGCCAGGTCCGGGTGCTGAAAATTCTGGCTCTTGCCGCCCGTCGCGGCCCCGCCGCTAAGGCACGCGCGCTCTACGAGGACCTGTCGCCCGAGCCGCAGAAGCCTGGCCCCGACCAAGCCGGCGCGCAAGCTCCGGTCGCCGCCCGCCCGCGCGGCACCGGCCGGCCGACGAAACGCGACCGGCGGGCGCTGACGGCGCTGCGCCAGCGCTAGATCAGGCATTCGCATCCGTTCGAAAGCACGCCGAGCCCGCATGGAGTGGCAACGAAATCGGCGGAAGCGCGATGACTCTATGATGCCTCTATGATGATCTTGCGCCGGCCGCGCAGAAATCGGAGTGTTCCGGCGGCCAGATGATATGATACATTTCTAGACACGAGAGTGGATTTTTTGTGTTACAAAAATGACAGGAACTGCCAAACGATTGGTACGGTGCAGGGATCGACGGTTGCCGCAATGAAGGAAGCGCCGGAACCAGGGCTGAAGATGACGCGCCGAGTGACCGTCGACGAAGCCCGGGTGATCGCTTTCCTCAACGCCGGAGATGGCGGCGAGACGCGGCGCCGCACCTTGCCGCAGGCGGTTGCGCACCACCGCCGTTTCGTATAGCAGTCGAGCCGGCCATTGAGTGCCGCGGCGTCCGGCCGCTGCGCAGCACATAATCCGGAGTGTGCCATGACCTATGTCGTCACCGAGAACTGCATCAAGTGCAAATACACCGACTGTGTCGAGGTCTGTCCGGTGGATTGCTTCTACGAGGGCGAGGTCATGCTCGTCATCCATCCGGACGAATGCATCGATTGCGGCGTGTGCGAGCCGGAATGCCCCGCGGAGGCGATCAAGCCGGATACCGAGCCGGACTTGGAGAAGTGGCTGAAGCTGAACGCCGAATTGTCCGAAAAGTGGCCCAACATCACCGCCAAGAAAGAACAGCCCGAGGATGCCGAGGAGCATGACGGCGAAGAGGGCAAATTCGACAAATATTTCTCCAAAGAGCCCGGCGAGGGCGATTAAAAAGCCGGTATTGATCCCCCCGATTTCCTTGCTGCACTGCGGCAAGACCGCGCGAAAATTGGCTTTTTTCGTTGTCGGGTGCGCAAACGGCTTCAAATCGGCGCTTTTTTGTGCTATATAAGAAAATGCGTCGATTAAGGCCTCAGCGCATGCAATCCCGCCGCGGATGATGGCGGATTTTTTATGGCTAGAGGGCTGGGCAACTGCCGGCATGAAGGAATGTCTGGCAAAGGGGGGTATTTGCGTCGAAGGCGGATGCGGCACGAACACGCCCCGGCATCTTGTCGGGCGTCTTGATGCGGCGAGCGCTTGAAAGGGCATTTACGGCCTGACAAATCGACCGTGTCGCGATGGAAGCGAAGCTAGGGCGCGCGGCGCGCCGGGGCTCCATCGTCAACTCGATCCTCGCGAAAGGGCGCGGATCGCGAATGCATAGGAGTAGAGACAAGCGTATGGCAACTGAGAAGAGGAAGCCGGTTCATCAGCGGTCGGGTTTCCGGACAAACGAGTATGTCGTCTATCCGGCGCATGGCGTCGGGCAGATCGTCGAGATTGAGGAGCAGGAGGTCGCTGGCGCCAAGCTCGAGCTGTTCGTGATCAGTTTCGAAAAGGACAAGATGACCCTGCGGGTGCCGACCGCGAAAATCCAAAGCGTCGGAATGCGCAAGCTTTCAGAGGCGGCGACCGTTCAGAAGGCGCTCGATACGCTTAAGGGCCGCGCGCGCGTCAAGCGCACCATGTGGAGCCGGCGGGCCCAGGAATATGAGGCGAAGATCAATTCCGGCGACTTGATCGCCATCGCCGAGGTGGTTCGCGATCTGCACCGGCTCGAAAGCCAGCCGGAGCAGTCTTACAGCGAGCGCCAGCTTTACGAGGCGGCTCTGGACCGTATGGCGCGCGAAGTCGCCACGGTGCGCAAGATCCTCGAGAGCGAGGCGGTGCCGTTGATCGAGGAAATCCTCACAAAGTCTCCGAAGCGTACCAGGGCGGTCCAGGACGAGGCCGAAAAGCAGGTCGAAGCCGCCTGACCCACCCTTCCGCAGCAAATTTCCGGAGCCCGGCCGGCGCGCAATCAGGCTGAGGGGTTGCCGGTCAGCCGCCCGGACCGCGCGCCACATTAAAAGCTAGGGCGCGGTCGGAGGCAAGAACCGGTCCCCACTTTTGCTGACCGCGCTCTGTTGGCCGGGCTTCTTCATTCATGAGTTCCCCGGCTATTCCCCGATCAGCTTGATCTCTTGGCCGGCGCGCACCTCCTCGCCCGGGGCAAGCCCGTTGATGATCCGGAAGCGCTCCTCGCGATCACCGCTATCGGCCATGCGGCGGGCGAGCGAGCGTACGGTCTCGCCGGGGCGCACGGTGACGATGCGCAGCTTCAGCGGTTTCAGGGCGGTCACCTCCCGTTCGCTCAAGGTGCGCAGGCTGCCGACGATGCGCTCGAAATCGCGCTCGCCCTCGGCGTCGATCTCGCGCGCGGCGAACAGGAAGCGGTAGACGCGTTGCGGGGTCAGGCGGACCGCCGCCAATCGGTACTGCCAGCCCTCATGGACCGCCTCGCCGAACGCCACCGGAATGCCGTTGATCGATTCGCTGCGCAGTTGGCCGACGTCGGTGCCGCGCGCCCACACCGCGGCGACGTAATCCTCCAGGGATTGGTCGGCGGCAACCTCGATACCGTCGAAGCGCAGCGCCGCGTCGTTGCCGCCGACGGCAAAGACCGCTTCGTGGCTGTTCTGCAGGCTGAAGCCCTCGGGCACCGCGAAGGTGAACATCTGCGTCGGATGCAGGAATCTGCGGCCGCGCACATAGCCTTCCGCCGGATCCTCGCCATAAAGAACGCCATCGATCATGTCGAAATAGGCGCTGCGCTCGCGGGTCCGCTTGCCCGGCGCGAATCCGAGATTGCCGGCGAGTTCCATGACGCGGCGGATGCGCTCCGGCGTCGCCGGATGCGAGGAAGCAAGAGTCGGCCGGTGCGCGTCCCGCTCCTGGCCGAGAGCTTGCGCGCGCTCATCGCTGTCCCGGCTCATCGCTTCCAGGAAGCTTGCCGCTCCGTATGGGTCGAATCCCGCCCTGACCGCAGTCTCGACGCCGATCTCGTCGGCTTCCAGCTCCTGGTTGCGCGAGAAGCTGGCGAGCATGGACTCACTGCCGCGCAGCGCCTGGCCGATGGCCGCCGGATCGCGCAGCACGTGGCTGATGCGTCCGAGAAATACCGCCCGCAGCGCCTCGCTCTGGCGCTTGGCGGCGTGGCGGGCCGACACGTGGCCCATTTCGTGCGCCAGCACCGCGGCGAGCTCGTCGGCATCGCTGGCCAGGGCAAGCATGCCGCGGGTGACGTAGAGATAACCGCCGGGCAGCGCGAAGGCGTTGATGTTGGGGGAATTGAGCACCGTCACCTGATAGGTGATGTCCGGCCGCTCGGAGGCGCGACCGAGCCGGTTGACGATGCTTTCCAGCCCCGATTGCAGCACCGGGTTGACGTAGACGCCACCGAATGCGCCGATGATCTTCGGGTGCTCCTTGGCGCTGAGCTCGACCTCCTCGGTCTCGCTCATCAGCCTTCCGAGGCCGTCGCCGAGCCTGCCGTCGACCGAGCAGCCGGCGACAAGCAGGGCCAGCCAAACGGCCATCAGCCCCAGCCGGCGGCGGCGCAACCGCGTCTCAATCGTGCTTATCGCCATCGTCGATCAACTCGATCTGCTCGGGGTGGTCGAGCACCATCATCGGTCCATCCTGCTCCAAAATCCAGCCCCTGAGCCGCACCCGCCGGTTGGGCAGCTTCAACGGCAGGATGCCGGCGGCGGCGAACATGTCGAGATCGTTGGCCGCAATGACGCCGGTGAAGTCCGTCTTCCAGCGGCGGCCGAAATTCAGATAGACCCGCCGGCCCGCCGCACCTACCGAGATCACCTCGCCCTCGACGAGCTGGAACGTATCGAGGAAACGGCGCAATGCCTCCGGCTCGCCGGCCGCGCGCACCGCAAAGTGCGGGCTTGCCCACAGGCCGAGCCGGGCCCCGCGGGCGGCGTCTTCGCGCGCAAGCAGCCGACTTGCGCAGGCGCGGTTGTCCTCGAACGATTGGACCCGTGCAAGCCCTCGAGCGATCAGCCATTCCTGCACCCAGACCCTGTCGTCGCCCTGGCCGACATGGACGTGGGCCGGCAGGCGGGCATAGCGGTCCGGGCTGCCGACATGGGCAAGCGCGACGGCGCGGCCGAGCAGCAGCCTTTCCAGTCCCGCGCGGGCCTCTTCGCCGTATGTACTCTCGCCCGCCGGCACCGCGATAGCCGACAGGCGGACCTGCTGCCCGTCCTCGAGAATAAGCATGCCGCCTTCGCCGAGCAAAGCGACCTTCCCTGCCGCCGTGTGCGCCGCGCCGGGCGGGCAGTCATCTTCCGCGGCAAGCGCGGCGGCCGGCGCGTGAACCAGAAAGCCCGCCAGCAGGACGGCGCGAACGTAAGAGCGGTCGGTCATGGGGTCAGTCTAGGGCGGGGTGGCGCGATTGAAAACGGGCTGCGCGCTAGCTGCCAATCATGCTAAAGGGCAAAACGAATGTCCCCGTAGCTCAGCAGGATAGAGCATCAGATTCCTAATCTGAGGGTCGCAGGTTCGAATCCTGCCGGGGACGCCAACGCTCTCAATAGTCAGGGAAGGTGGAGCGTTTCCCCGTCCACCGGGCAACGTAAAGCAGACACCCTTTGCCAAATGATATCACGCTCGCCAGTCTGGCCGGGGCCTGCAAGGACACCCACCACTTGACCGAATTCTTGTCTTGCCGGCGGCGGTCACATTTCACTGCAAATTACTTGGCGGGCCAGAAAACAGCCGGCAGGGGACTGGCATCACGCGCTGACTTGTGCGATTAATTTTTCCGAGGGGCTGCTGACATCATGGCAGGCGGAACTGCCGTCGCAGGGCCGCTCGAGGATGCGGAGGCAGCCCATGGGTGTGGCCACCATGCTGCCGCTTTGCGGCTCCCCCGACTGCTGGCCGGTCAGAGCGGCGCCGTGGTCGGATTCGACCTTGGCGTCTTGTACGCCCTCGGCAGAGGGTGCCGCAGGGCGATGTGCAAGCGTACAAATGGTTCAACCCCGCCGCCGGTTGCGTCCCGGCTTCGGAACAGGAGTTGCGCGACACGGCGAGCAAGAAGCGCGACCTCGAAGCCGCCAAGACAGCGCCCGCTCGGACGGCCGAGGCGCAGAAGCCCGCACACCAGTGGATGCCCGGATGACCAGCAAACGCCGCAAAGGTCTGTTCTCGATGCTTGGCGCGGCGCTGGCCGCGTGCCTCATGGCGGCGGACCTTGCGGGAACCGCCCTTGCCGGACCGTTAGAAGACGGGGCCTCAGCCTATGGGCGTGGCGAATATGAAAGCGCGATGCGGCTCCTGCGTCCGCTGGCCGAGCAGGGCGTCGCCATGGCCCAGCACGGCATCGGCCTGATGTACGACAACGGCCAGGGCGTGCCCCGAAACCCCGCCGAGGCGGCAAAATGGTATCGTCTCGCCGCCGAACAAGGCGTGGACGCCGCCCAATACGCGCTCGGCGTCATCTATTTCAACGGCAAGGGCGTGCCGCAGGATGGCTTGGAGGCGCTGAAGTGGTTCCGCAAGGCCGCCGATCAGGGAAACGCCAGCGCCCAGTTCACCCTCGGCCACATGTACAATACGGGCCAGGGCGTGCCCCAGGACTTTGCGGAGGCGCGCAGGTGGTTTCGCAGGGCCGCTGACCGGAACTATGCCCAAGCCCAGCTCTTTCTAGGCTCCATGTATGCCGTCGGCCGCGGCGGGCCGAAGGACTATGCCGCAGCGGTGGGGTGGTGGCGCAGGGCCGCCGCGCTGGGCGATGTTCAAGCCCAGCTCCTCCTCGGCTTCATTTACGCCAACGGTGAGGGCGTGGCGCAGGATTTTGCCGAGGCGGTGAATTGGTACGGCATGGCCGCCGAACAGGGCGACACCGGCGCACTGCTCTATCTGGGCGACATTTACAGCGGCGGTCACGGCGTCCGGCGCGACTATGCGGAGGCGATGAAATGGTATGAAAAAGGGGCCGCGCGGGGCGACGCCCAAGCCCAGTACAACATCGCCTTCATGTTCGCCAATGGCCGGGGCGTCCAGCAGGACGACTCCGAGGCGGTGAAATGGTACCGCAAGGCCGCCGAGCAGGGCCTCGCCGGCGCCCAATCCAATCTCGGCAACATGTACAGCACCGGCCGGGGCATCCGGCAAGACTACGAAGAGGCGGTGAAATGGTGGACCAGGGCCGCCGAGCAGGGCAACGCCCAGGCCCAGCGCAACCTTGCCCTCGTCCACGTCAAGGGCCGGGGCGTCCCGCGGGACCCTGTCCTGGCGCACATGTGGTTCAACCTGGCCGCATCGAGCGGGAACCCCGACGCCGTCGCGGCACGTGACATTTTTGCGCGCATGCTAACGGCCGAGGAAGTCGAAAGGGCGAATCAGCTGGCGCACCAGTGGGCGGAAAATCACAAGCAGTGAGCGTCCCGGCGGGCTCCTCATCTGGATGCAAGAGAGCGGCCCTTGATCAACTTTCGAGTGGCCTTTGGCTCATTCGGATATCGCTGGCCCAACCGGTCAGCGCATATGCTTGATGATCCGTGCCCTCTCGATCAAGCCGCGCTCAGGTCGATCACCGGAGCGTCGATGGCATTTTTCTTGATCGAATCGATGCCGTTCATGCAGCCCGACTTGCCTCTATATGCCTCGGACCGTGCAATGATTTCGCCGTTCGCTGCCTTCAGAACGAAATAGAACTGCCCATCTTTCTGTCTCAGGATCTCGAATTTGCCACCGCCGGCGTGTCTCCCCCCCTCTCGTATATCAGCCTTGATGACTCGCCGCCGCATGAGGTCGTAGTCGGACTGCAGCCCCAAGAAGAAGCCCTCCGAGAGGCCAAAATAGCGCGCGAGTCGAAGGTCAGTGTCTTCAGTGACGGCCCGTTTGCCGTGCACAATTTCGTTGATACGCCGAGGCGGCACTTGGATCGCCCGGGCAAGCGCCTTCTGGCTCAGCCCCATGGGCTTCAAGAATTCCTCCAGCAAGATTTCACCCGGGTGCGGGTTCGCCAGCGGCTCGCCGTCACTCATGATAGTCGACGATTTCGACATCGCTCGCTTCTCCGTCATGCCATCGAAAGCAAATACGCCATTGATCGTTGATCCGGATGCTGTGCTGGCCGGCGCGACCGCGCTTGAGCGCTCCCAACCGATTTCCCGGCGGAATACGAAGATCCTCCAGGATACGCGCCTGGTTCAGCATCCTGAGTTTGCGCAGCGCCACGCGCTGAATGTCAAAGGGCAACTTGCGGCTGCGCTGCCCGGACCAAATCCTGGCCGTTTCAGCGTCCGCAAAGCTCCGGATCATAGTCGCATATAACGCATCCCGCTCCGTAAACCAACGAGCCAAGACCCTCTTATCCTGGCTATGCTGTGGCCGCTAACCCGCCTTACCCAGCTCCTTGCGCAGCATCGCGGCGCCGGCGGCAAGGCTCCTGAGCTTGCCCTCGGCGACCGCCCGCGGCAGCGGCGCCATGCCGCAATTGGTGCACGGATAGATGCGCGCCGCATCGACATGCTCCAGCGCCGCGCGCAGATTCGCGGCGACCTCTTCCGGCGTTTCCACCTTGCTGGTGGCAACGTCAACCGCGCCGACCATGACTTCCTTGTCCTTAAGCAGGCGCATCAGCGACATCGGCACCTTGGAGCCGGCGCATTCGAGCGACACCTGATCGATACGGCTCTTATCGAGGGCCGGAAAAATCTCCTCATATTGCCGCCATTCCGCCCCCAGCGTCTCCTTCCAGCGCAGATTCTCTTCGATCCCGTAGCCGTAGCAGATATGCACCGCGCTCTTGCAGGAAAGCCCCTCGGCGGCGCGTTCAAGGGCGGCCACTCCCCAGTCCTTGACGTCGTCCATGAACACGTTGAACGCCGGCTCGTCGAACTGGATGAGGTCGACGCCGAGCGCCGCCAGCTCCTTCGCTTCCGCGTTCAATATTTCGGCAAAGGCCATCGCCATGTCGGCGCGCCGACCGTAGTGGGCATCGGCGATGGTGTCGCAGATGGTCATCGGCCCGGGCAGGGTGAATTTCAGCTTGCGGCCGGTATGAGCCCGGCTGAAGCGGACCTCGTCTACATGCACCGGGCGCGGCCGGCTGACGGGTCCGGTCACCTGCGGCACGTCGACCACATAGCGATTGTCGCGGATGCCCATCTTGGTCTTGTGCTCCCAGTCGATGCCGTCGATATGCTCCAGGAAGCCGTGCACGAAATGTACCCGGAACTGCTCGCCGTCCGAGACGATGTCGATGCCGGCCGTCTCCTGCACCTTGAGCCAGACCAGGACGGCGTCCTGCTGGGCCCGCTGCAAAGCCTCGCCGTGCATCCGCCACGGCGCCCACAGCCGCTCCGGCTCAGCCAGCCAGGCCGGCTTGGGCAGGCTTCCGGCGACCGTCGTCTCGAGCATGAAGCAATCCTTTCTTCCGACCCTCGTGCCGACAATAGCCGCTGTCCCGGCTGCGGCAATAGTCTCATCGGGATCGTTGAGCCCCGGCCACCGCCTGCTATTGACGCGGCCCGATTTTCCCGGCACCGATGGCGCACCCGAAAAACAAAACGAATCTCACGAGGCATGTCGCGTTGGACGACAGCGGTAAAACAGTGATTCCAGCGCGGCGAGGCGCTTTCGCTCCCCGAGCCGGGCTAGCGGTGGTGGCATTGCTGGCGCTGCTGGCGCTGCTTGCCGCGGTGCCGCGGCCGGGCCTCGCGCAGACCTCCGAGGCGCAGATCCCGTCCGGCGAAGCCGCCCCCGCGCCGGCGCTTGCCGAGCAGCCCCCGGCTAGCGAGGAAATCGCCGGGGCCCGGCAAACGCTGGAGATGCTGAAACTCATCGCCGACCGCTTCGAAGCGGCGATCCAGCGCGAGGGGCTGACCGACGCCGAACTCGCGGCCCTGCGCGCGGAGATTGACCCGGTCCAGGCGCAGGCGCAGGCCCTCGTCGCTCAGATCGTCCCCCAGGTGCAAGCGGTCGAGGCGCGCCTGAAGCAACTCGGGGCCCCGCCCGGCGAGGGACAGCAGCCGGAAAGCGAGCTCATTGCGGCCGAGCGCAAAGAGCAGAACCAGCAGCTCACCACGCTCCAGGCCGTCATCAAGCAGGGCAGGCTTCTTTCGCTGCGCTCCGAACAACTCGCCACGCGCATTGCCGAGCGCCGCCGGACCCTGTTTACCGACCGCATTCTCGAGCGCCACGGCAGCGCCCTCAACCCGGTCCTGTGGCTCGATGCGCTGAATGCGGCACCCACGGTCGTCGGCCGGGCCTGGTTGCTTTTGTCCGATTGGTCAGGGATTCTCAGCGCCCGGCTCGGCGCCGCTGCGCTTTTGTCGATCGGCGGTGCGCTGATCGTTCTCGGTCTGGCGCTATTGCCGGTGCGTCGGCTCCTGCTGCGCGTCGCCGCCCGCGACCCGGCGCGCACCCAGCCCCCGCGCCTGCACAAGGTCTCCGCCGCGGCGTGGCTCGTGACCTTCAACGTGGCGGTCCCGGCGCTTGCCTTGACGCTGCTCTATGCGGTTTTTTCCGGATTCGACCTGTTGCCCGACCGCGTCGACCGCCTCGCCACGGCGGGCCTGCGCGCGATCGTCCTGTTCGTGTTCATAGAGGGCCTGACATGGGTGCTGCTGGCGCCGAAGCGGCCGACCTGGCGGCTGTTTCCGCTCCCTGACGTGGCGGCGCGGCGCGTCAACGCGGCAATCATCGCCACTGCCGCGGTCTATGCGATCGACGCATTCGCCGACACGGCCAATCGGGTCTTGTTCGCGCCGCTGTCGGTAAGCGTCGCCAAGGACGTGCTGACCAGCATGCTGATCGCCATCCTGCTGGCCATCGCCCTCACGCATGCGCGCCCCTCGAACCTGCGCGAAGCGCCCGACACGCCGCCGCCTACCCTTTTCCGTTGGCCATGGATCTCCGCGCTCGCCTGGCTCGGCGTCATTGCCATCCCGATCGCCGCCATCCTCGGCTATCTGTCGCTGGCCAGCTTCATCGCCGCGCAGCTCGTCGTCGGCGGCGCCATCATTGCGACCCTGATTCTGGCATTGGCTCTGGTCGACACGCTACTGACCGACGGGCTGGAAGCCGCGGACGGGGTGGGCGATGCGGTCGCCACGATGTTCGGAATGCGCCGTGAAGCCGTCGTCCAGACCGGCATCCTTCTCAGCGGCGCGCTGCGCGTGGTCCTGGTGCTGGTTGCCGCCTCCTTCCTTCTGGTACCCTGGGGAATCGAGACCAAGGACGTGTTCAGCTGGCTGAGGACCGCCTTTTTCGGCTTCACGATCGGCGACATTACGATCTCGTTTTCGGCCATCCTGCTGGCGCTGGCGATCTTTCTAATCGGCCTTGTGGTCACGCGGGCCATCCAGCGCTGGCTGGAGCAGCGCCTGTTGCCGCACACGCGCTTCAATGTCGGCATCCGCGATTCTCTGAAGACTGCCTTCGGCTATGCGGGAATCATCGTCGCGGCGGCGGTTGGATTCACCTTTCTCGGCCTCGATCTGTCCAATCTGGCGATCGTCGCCGGCGCGCTTTCGGTCGGCATCGGCTTCGGGCTGCAGAGTGTCGTCAATAATTTCGTTTCCGGCCTGATCCTGCTTGCCGAACGCCCGATCAAGGCCGGCGACTGGATCGTCGTCGGCAACGAAGAAGGCTATGTCAGCAAGATCAGCGTGCGCGCGACCCAGATCGAAACCTTTGACCGGGCGACCGTCATCGTGCCCAATTCGGACCTGATCAGCGGCGTCGTCAAGAACTGGATGCACTCCAACTTGGTGGGCCGGGTGACCGTGCCGGTCGGCGTCAGCTATTCCGCCGATCCGGAGAAGGTTCGCCAGAAGCTGCTCAAATGCGCCGATGAGCACCCCTCCGTGCTGCGCGAGCCGGCACCGCGCGTCTATTTCCACGATTTCGGCGCAAGCTCGCTCGATTTCGAACTGCGTGCCTATATCAGCAATGTCGACGTGTCCCTGACGACGCGCAGCGATTTGCGCTTTGCGATCCACAAGGCGCTGAAGGAAGCGGGAATCGAGATCCCGTTCCCGCAGCGGGACGTTCATCTGCGCGACATCGACCGCATCGAGAAGGCGCTGGCGAGAGGCCGCGACGACAACAAGGCGGCGGGGAAGGCCCGTGCGCGCCGCAACCGGGAGGCCGAATGAAGGCGAAGCGGCATTTTCTGTTTCTCACCTTGGCGCTGCTGCTTGCCGCCTGCGCGGATGGCGGCATCCCCCCGATCTATGCGAGCCTCGCGCGCGAGGACGTCGAGATCGATGCCGCCGCGGCGCGCGACCTCATCAATCAGCATCGCCAGCAAGCCGGCCTGCCGCCGCTGGTGCTCGACCCGGCGCTGACCAAGGCAGCAGCGGCGCACGCCCGCGACATGGCAAGCCACGACCGCGTCGGCCATGACATCTCCAACGGCGCGCTGGCGAAGCGATTGGCGGCGCATGCCATCGGCTTCACGGCGGCAGCGGAAAATGTCGGCGCCGGCTATCACACCATCGCCGATGCCATCAGCGGCTGGCGCGGCAGCCCGCCGCACAACGCCAACATGCTGCTCGCCAAGGCCCGCCGCATGGGCATCGCCGCCACCTATGCACCGACTTCGAAATACAAGCTGTACTGGTCGCTCATCCTGGCGGACGGCTCGTAGTCAGCGCCGTAGCCCTGCAAGAAACGTTTTTGCCGCCGCCTGTGCCGCCCGCGCCGCCCGCACGGTCGCGAAGATGGCGCCAGGCGGAAGCGCGCCGGGGCGAATGACGGCAAGCGCATCGGTGATCGCGATGCGTTCGCGCCAGATATGGTCGATCATCGGATGGTCCGGCGCGGCGCAGGAATCGACCAGACGGAACTCTCCACCGTCGAGAAGAGCGCCGGTCAGCGCGACCACGAGCTGCGCGCCGGGAGAAAAGCGCGCATAGACTTCATCGAAGGCAATCTTCCAAAGCCACGCCTCATCGCCGCTGACCAGCAGAACGGCCACGGCGAGCGCGCGGTCGCCGAGCATCAGGCGGACCATGCGAACGCCCCGCTCCTCCACCAGCCCGGCCATCATCTCGCGGAAGAAGGCAAGCGAATGAGCGTCCTGAGCGAGCGCCGTGCCGCGCCGGCCCTTCCAGCCGCTTTGCTCCAGTTTGAGAAAGTCCTCCGCGGCGCGCTCGATCCCGTCCTCGTCCGTCACCGGTTGGAAGCTGAGCGCGCCCTTTTCCGCCAGGCGCTTTTCAAGACGGCGATACTCCTTGAGCCGCTTGCGCCCAAGCGCGGCACGAAGATAGAGGGCCCCCGACTGATCGCTGCTCAGACAGGCGCGGCGATGACGCTCGAATTCCATGAGCGGCAAGCCGCGCGCGGCGAGGGCGCCACGGAACGCGGCGTAGATCGGGCCTTCGGCCCCGACCTGCCGCAGCCGCAAGAGCCGCGGGCCGTGCCCGCGCGCTTGCAGCCAATCGAGCACGGCCGAGACGGCTTCTTCGACATGGCGGCGGTGGATCAGCGGCGTTCCGAGATAGCCGAGCCCATGGCGCCAAACTTCCGCCGTTCGGAACGGCAGGCCCGGCGACGGTGGCCGGTTGGCGAGCGCCATAACAGCGATGAGCCGCTCGCCATTCGTCTCCCTGTTGCCGTTCCGCCAGACGAACAGCCAGCCGATGCCCGTCCCGCCTTCGACGTGGCGCCAGGCCGGCAGCGCCATGGCCGGCTCCATGAGCTTGTTCTTCTCCGCAGCCTCCGTGGCAAGCGCGCGCCAGGCGGGAATGAGGGCCGCAAGCCGCGCCTCGCCGTCGACGCGCTCGACGCGCTCGACGCGCTCGACGCGCAGTTTGCCCGGCACTTTCGCGCCGCCGCCTGCCTCATGCGCCTCAGCCGGCAAAGCCGCCCTCGTCGAGGAACCGCTGTTCCTCCGGAAGGGTCTTGCGCCCGAGGATGCGGTTGCGGTGGGGAAAGCGGCCGAAGCGCTCGATGATCGCGGCGTGGGCGCGCGCGTGTTTGACCCCGTTCTCGTCGCCCGCCGCCTCGCACAGTTCGATGCAGCGCCGCTGCATGGCCGGGTCTTCGGCATGCATGAACGGCATATAGAGAAACCGCCGCAGCGGCAGCTCGAAGGCCTGATCGAGACCGCGCTCAACCGCCTGCTTGGCGACGGCAAGGGCCTTAGCGTCGGCGGCAAACGCCCGCGGCGTGTCGCGGTAGATATTGCGTGGAAACTGGTCGAGCAGAATGACCAGCGCCATGGCGCCCTTCGCGTTCTCCAGCCAATCATCGCACGCGCCGGCCGCAGCCGCGTCGTGGACGGCACCGAAGCGCTGAGCGATTTCGCGGTCGAAATCCTCGTCCTTCTCGAACCATTTGTCCGGACCGGACTTAATCCAGAATTCGACGATGTCGTCGGACCCTGCTCGGTGCTCGGATTGCTCGCTCAAGACAAACTCCTTCCTAAAGTCGCACCTTGCCGGCGCGGATTAGCGCATGGAGGTCTGCATCGAGCGGCGTAAACGTGCCGGCTTCCGGGTCATTGAAATAGAGCGGATCTGCGACGGTTGCGGGGTCAAAGCCCTCCTTCACCAGATCGATCTTCTTCTGCTTGAAGGTCATGGTCGCCGCCGGCTTCTCCTGCAAGCGCAGGAACAGCGGCCGGGCAAAGGGGGGAAGTTGTGCTGCGACGTGCCGGCAGAGCGCCTTAAGGTCGATGCCGTCGTCGACCACCAGCGCCGCCATGCCGGCGCGTCCCTCATAGCCGGGCACCGTGACGCCATAGACATTGGCATCGCGGATGCCGGGGAACACGGTCAGCACCTCGCTGACCTCGGAGGTCGCGACATTCTCCCCTTTCCAGCGGTAGGTGTCGCCGATGCGGTCGATGAAATAGAAATAGCCTTCTTCGTCGCGGCGCATCAGGTCGCCGGTGCGGAACCAGACATCGTCCTTCTCGAACACGTCGCGGAGAATCTTTCGTTCGTTCTCGGTGGCGTCCGCATAGCCCTCGAAACGCTGGCTCGGCCGCGCCGGATCGTTGACCACCTTGCCGATCACCTCGCCGATCTCGCCCGGCTCGGCGTGAATGCAGAATCCGTCTTCGCCGCGCACCGGCACCTCCTTCTCCAGATCGAAACGGATGATCTCGGTCACGAAACGGTTTCTCAGATAGGTCGGGATGCGCCCCACCGTGCCCGCCTTCCCGTCGAGGTTGAAAAGCACCACGTTGCCTTCCGTGGCGCCGTAGAATTCGAGGATGTGCGGCAGGCGAAAGCGGGTCTTGAACGCGGTCCAGATGTCCGGCCTCAGCCCGTTGCCGCAGCAGAGCCTGATCCTGTGCCGGGTCTCGTCGGGGCTGACGGGATTGTTGAGCAGGTAGCGGCACAACTCGCCGACATATTGAAACAGAGTGCAGTCGTAGCGAACGATGTCGGTCCAGAAATGGCGCGCCGAGAAAGACTCCCGAATCACCACCGAGCCGCCCACCGTCAGGGTCGAGCCGACCGCGAGCACGCCACCTGAGGAATGGTAGAGCGGCAGGCAGACATACATGCGGTCGTCCTTGCTCGCGTTCATCGCCGCGGAAAAGCCGTTCATGATCGCCTGGACGCGGTAGTGGTTGATGTTGGCGGCCTTGGGCAGGCCGGTGGTCCCGCTGGTGTAGATGTAAAGGCACGGATCGTCGTTGCTGAGCTTGGGCTTGCGCCCGTCCGCGAGCGGCGTTGCCGGCTGCCGGTCCAGCGCCGCTTCGATGCTGTCCTTGCCGGAAGCGGCGGCGCCCGCGACCCAAACGCGCGCGGCCTGGAGCAATTGCGGCTCTGCCGTCTTTAGGGCCGCCAAGAGATCGGCGCCGACGATGATGTGCTTCGGTCGGACGATGTTCAGGCAATGGGCGAGACCCTGGCCGGTGAGATTGGTGTTGATCAGCGCACAGACCCCGCCGGCGCGCACCACGCCGAGCCAGACGACGAGGAATTCGGGCCGGTTACGCATGAACAGTGCCACCGTCTCGCCCTGCCCGACGCCGTTTTCCAGCGCCCAGTGGGCGTAGCGGTTGGCGCGCTCGTTATATTGGCGGTAGGTGAACTGCTCCGTATCGCTGATCAGCGCCGGCCGGTCGGAAAATCGCGCCGCAAGGTCGTCCATCACGTCGGGGAAGGTGCGCTGCGGGTTGTTCGCCACCTTCCTCAGCCGCCTGAGGATCCTGACCGCGCCGGCCACATAGACGAGAACGCTTCTTAGACGGTTGAAAAGGCCCATGCGCTCCTCCCGCCGCTCCGACAGCGGCGGTGAACGGTAACATTCCACCCGACGCAAGGCGAGAAAGTGTGGCTTCCGCCCCGCGCATTGACAAACACAACGCCGCGGGCGAAGGACGAGCTCGCGGACGGAACGTTCGGGTCAAGGGCATGGACGAGACGCTCGACGTCAAGGGGCTGTTATGCCCGATACCGGTGCTCAAGGCGCGCAAGGCACTCGCGCGCCTGCCCTCGGGCACCTTACTGACGGTCGAGGCGACGGATCCCGCCGCCATCATCGATTTTCCGCATTTCTGCAACGAGACCGGCCACGAGCTCGTGGCTCAGAGCCAGGCCGACGGCGTCTACATTTTCACCATCCGCAAGGCCTAGCGATCACGGCGCAGCGACAGGGGATTGTCGGCAAGCACGTCGGGGCTTGCGGTATCGACCTTGGGTTGCCCGGCGAGCGCTTCCAGGAGTCCCATGACCTTGTCGCGCTCCACGTCCCGGGTGATCAGCACCATCCGGGTGCGGCGGTCGGCGTCGGGCCAGGCGTCGAGCCGCACCGGCGGGTGAAACACGTGCTGCACGCCGTGCACCACGAGCGGCCGGTCGGGGTCGTCCTTGAGCCGCACGACACCTTTCAGCCGCAACAGATTGGGCCCGTGCATGCCGCGCAGAAGGTCGAGAAACATCTCCAGCGCCGACAGCGAAACCGCCTCGTCGATCGCCACCGTGAAGGCGCGAATGTGCTCGTCATGGCGGTTGACGTCATCGCGCGCGTGATCGTGCTCGCGCCCGTGCCCGGCCTGATAGGCCTCCTCGGCAAGCCAGCGGGCGACGTCCGGGTGCTTGGTCGCCGGATTGTAGAGCCCGGCCTCGAACAGCCTCGCCGCCCGCGCCTCGCCTTTTGCGGCATCGAGGATGGGGGCGGCCGGATTGAGGGCCGACAGCCGCGCCTTGAGCGCCGCCAGCGCCGCGGCCGCGGCCTCCATCAGGTCGGTCTTGGTCAGCACGACGCGGTCGGCGACCGCCGCCTGCTTGACCGATTCTTCGTGGGCATTAAGGGTTGCCGCGCCGTTGACCGCGTCGACCGTGGTAATCACCCCGTCGAGCCGGTAGCGCAGCACCAGATAGGGATGCGCCATGATGGTGTGCAGCACCGGCGCCGGGTCGGCGAGCCCGGTGGTCTCGATGACCACCCGGTCGAATGGCTTGATGCGGTGATTGTCGCGCTTGCGCAGCAGCCCTTCCAGCGTATTGATGAGGTCGCCGCGGATGGTGCAGCACAGACATCCCGAAGACAGCTCGACGATGCCCTCGTCCGCCGTCTCGACCAGCAGGTGGTCGAGGCCGATCTCGCCGAACTCGTTGAGGATCACGGCAGTGTTGGCGAGCGCCGCGTCCTTGAGCAGCGCGTTCAGCAGGGTGGTCTTGCCGCTGCCGAGAAAGCCGGTCAGCACGCTGACCGGGATCGGCGTCCGCGCCTCCCCTGGCTCACTCGGGCTCATGGCGGCTTGGCCTAGCGGTCGGGCCGCAGGGTCGGGATCGGCACGTCGCTTTCCGGGCCGGGATCGATCATCGGATTGACGGTCGAGGCGCTGACGAGCCGGGGCGCCTTGGCGATCTGGGTGATCTTTTCCGCCTCGAGCTGCGCGCGCAGCTTGGCGTCGACCGCGTAGGCATCCTCGCCGTCAGAATAGCGGCCCCTGCACACCACCGGGCCCATATGCTCCGGCAGCAACCCATATTCGTAGGGTGGCGACAAATCTTCGAGCTTTTTCGGATTGATCCCCTTCCACCACGCATCCTGGAACCCGCGCTCCAAGAGGTCGGCGGCTTCCGCGCGGCGTGCATTGCCCGACTTGGCGCCGAGAACGACGGCGACCACGCGGCGCTTGCCGCGGGTGGCGCTGGCGACGAGATTGTAGCCGGAGGCGCAGATATAGCCGGTCTTCATACCGTCAGCGCCGTTGAACTGGCCGAGCATCTTGTTGTGCGAGCGCACCGTCCGCTTGCCGATCTTGATGCTCTCCAGCCCGAACAGCCCGTCATATTCCGGGAAATCGCGAATCAGTGCGCGGGTGAGCAGCCCGATATCGCGCGCCGTGGTCATCTGGTGCGCGGCCGGCAGGCCATGCGGATTGGTGAAATAGGTCCCGGTCATGCCCAACTCGAGCGCGATCGCGTTCATCTCGGCGACGAATTTTTCGACCGAGCCCGATACCGCCTCGGCGAGCATCACCGCGACGTCGTTCGCCGACATGACGATGAGCGCCTTAAGCGCCGTTTTGACGTCAATCGTGGCGCCGGTCGGCAGGCCGAGCTTGCTCGGCGGCTGCGCATGTGCCTCGGCGGAGCAGGGGATGCGCTGATCCTCCTTGAGCCGCTCGTCGCGAATGGCGCGAAACGTCACATAGGCGGTCATCAGCTTGGTCAGAGAGGCGGGGGCCCACGGCGCCATCGCCTCCCTGGCATACAGCACATTGCCCGTCTTGGCATCGAACAGCAGCACCGGGCCGGCGTCTGCCGCCCCCACTGCCAGCATCGCCCATAAGGTGAAGAATAGAGTTGCGGTTCGGCGCATTGCCCCGTCAGCTCACGTTCAGCCCCGCTCAAAACCCGCCAAGGGCGTAGGCCTTCCCGGCTGTTGGTGCCCCTGGCCGGAGTCGAACCAGCACGCCCTTGCGGGCAACAGATTTTGAGTCTGTCGCGTCTACCAATTCCGCCACAGGGGCTCTCCCGGCGCGTCGATCATAGCGAGCCAATGGGCCCGGTCAACCCGCCGAACGGGTTAGATCAAATTAGTTTGAACCGGCGGATGCCGCGCGCATCGGCAGCGCCAGAATCGCCCGCAGGCCGCCCTCGGCGCGGTTTTCCAGCGTGACGTTGCCGCCGTGGCCGCGCAGGATGGTCCGTGCGATAGCCAGTCCCAGGCCGATGCCGCCGGTTTCGCGACTGCGCGAGGCCTCGCCGCGCACGAACGGCTCGAACACACGCTCCAGATCCTCTTCCGGAAGGCCCGGGCCGCCATCCTCGACGACGATTCGCGCCTGGTCCGGCCCGGCCTCCAACCTGATCTGCGCGGCACCGCCATAGGCAACCGCGTTCTCGATCACGTTGCGCAACGCCCGGCGCACACCGTCCGGCCGGCAGCGCACGACCATCCGCTCAGCCGTCGCCACCGTCACCTTGTGGTCGAGCTCGCCGAGGTCATCGGCAAGGCTTTCCACGAGCGCGGTCAGATCGACCTCGCGGGTCTCCTCGCCGCTGCCCTCGGCGCGAATGAAGGCGAGCGTCGCCTCGACCATGCGCTGCATCTCGTCGAGGGTCTCGATGAGCTTGGCCTGCGCTTCCTTGTCCTCGACCAGCTCGGCGCGCAGCCGAAGGCTGGTGATCGGCGTTCTGAGATCGTGCGAGATCGCCGCCAGCATCTGCGTGCGGTCGCGGATGAAGCGGTCGAGACGGGCGTGCATTTCGTTGAAGGCGCGGGTGCCGCGGACCACCTCCTCGGGCCCGCGCTCGGGAAGCGGCTCGACGCGCTCGCCGCGGCCGAGCCGGTCGGCGGCCAGCGTCAGCTCGCGCATCGGCCGGGTAATGCGCCGGGCGACCACGAGGCCAGCCAGACTCGCCGCCGTCGCCGATAACAGCAGCGATACGACGAAACTCAAGCCGAAGGGCGGCGGCAACGGCGGCGGCCCGGTGACGCCGTTGAGCCATTGGCCTCCCGGCATGGCGATCGAGAAGGCGATCCAGCGCACCTGGCGTAACGTCTGCTGGCCGCGCGGCATGGGCGGGCGGCGGAGCAGCGGACCGTCATCATCCTCCTCCATGCCGTGCATCATCGGCATGTCCCTATGGCGCGGCCCGAACGGCTCGCCGGGGTCGAAGACCTCGCGGGTCAGCGCAACCCGCAGGCGCTCCGGACGGATGCCCACGGCGATCGCCATATCGCGCGCCAGGCGCTGGGTGCGCAAATCGCCGGCGTCCTCCGGCAGCACAGGTTCCGTGGACAGCGTAAAGCGGACCAGCTGCGAGGTTGCCGCGTCGAGGATGCGTTCGTGCAGCGACGGTGGGGTGTCCTCCAGGAGGCGCACCAGCGAGGCCGCTCGGACCACCACATTCTCCCTGTAGGCGGTGCGCACCGCGCGGGTGCGCTCGTTGGCGAACAGCACGATGGCCACGGTCTGGGCGACGAACAGCGCCAGCACCAGCGTCGCCGTAAGCTGGCCGGCAAGGCTTTTCGGCCACAGCCTCATGACCGTTCCACGGGCGCTGCGAAGGTGTAGCCGCCGCCCCACACGGTCTTGATCAAGGCCGGATTGGCCGGATCGCGTTCGATCTTGCGGCGCAGCCGGCTCACCTGGTTGTCGACGCTGCGGTCGAAGGGCGCCGCGCCGCGCCCGCGCGTGATGTCGAGGATCTGCTCGCGCGACAGCACCATCCCCGGCCGCTCCAGAAGCGCGCTCAGAAGCCGGAACTCGCCGGTGGAGAGCGCCACGCTGACACCATTCTCATCGACCAGCTCGCGCCTCGCCGGAACGAGCCGCCAGCGGTCGAAGCTGATCTCGCCGGCCGGCCGCGGCTCGCGGCTCGGCGGCAGCGCGTGGGTGCGCCGCAGTACCGCCTTGATACGCGCCAACAGCTCGCGCGGGTTGAACGGCTTGGTCAGATAGTCGTCGGCGCCGATCTCGAGCCCCACCACCCGGTCGGTGTCTTCGGCCATGGCGGTGAGCAGGATCACCGGCAGGTCCGTGGTTTCGCGTAAGTGCCGGCACAGGCTAAGCCCATCCTCCCCCGGCATCATGATGTCGAGCACGATGAGGTCGATGGCCGCGCCTTTAAGCGTGCGGCGCGCCGCGGCGGCGCCGTCGGCGGCGCTGACCCTGAGGCCGTTCTTCGACAGATAGCGCGCCAACAGATCCCGGATGTCGCGGTGATCGTCGACAACGAGTATGTGCGGCGTCTCGCTCATGCGTCTGAGTTAGCCTTGGCCGACGGCTCAGGGGAAGAAAAAATGTAACAAGATCTGTCAATAGGCCGCCTTGGCAAGGGGCGTGACCATTGGGCGGCCATCCTCTCATAGTTTTGCGACAGCTCGGCGCCATATCTTGAGCGCCGAGTGGCAAACGCAACGCAATTCGATGAAGGAATCTCAACATGACCAGAAACAGGAAACTCATTCTCGCAGGGACCCTGGCCGGGCTCTTGGGCAGTGTCGCCATCATCGGTGCCGTCCAGGCGGACCCGCCGCGCGGCTACGGGCCGGGCTACGGCTCTTATGGCCAAATGATGGGCGGTTACGGGCCCGGCCAGCACATGATGGGCGACTCCGGACCCGGCTACGGTCCCAGCTATGGCCCCGGTCGCCACATGGACGGTTCCGGCCCCCGCGGCGATCATCCCATGTGGCGCGGCGACCGCGGCCCTAGCGGCGCGTTCGGTCCCGGCTTCGGCCCCGGCGCCGGCCATTCCGGCACCATGATGGGGCTTATGTTCGAGGAGGCCGACGCCGACAAGAACGGAAAGCTCACTCAGGCCGAGATCAATGCCTATCGTGACGCGCGGTTCACGCGCTACGATGCCAATTCCGACGGCAAGCTGAGCCTCGACGAGTTCGAGGGCCTGCTGCAAGAAATCACCAAGCCGATGACCGTGCGCGCCTTCCAGATGCACGATCCCGATGGCGACGCGGCGATCACCAAGGAGGAGTTCGATCGTCCGACGGCCGGCCTGGTCGAAAGGCTCGACCGCGATGACGACGGCGCCCTGTCGCGTGACGACCGGTCTCGGTCCCGCTTTGCCTGGGGCCATAGGCACCACCACGACGACAACAGATAATTATTGATTCCTCGGCCTCCCGCCGAGGGGTGGGCGCGCGGTCATCGCCCCGGACGCGCGCCCGCCTCTTTATGCCCGCCTTGCCCCCTCCATCGCCTTATGGACAAGCCCGGCGCGGCAGCGTAACTAGCTCGGCGATGCTGCGCCGCCTCTATGACCGTGTCCTGGAGCTCGCCGCCCACCGACACGCGGTCTGGGCGCTCATTCTGGTTTCCTTCGTCGAGAGCTCGGTGTTCCCGATCCCTCCCGACGTGATGCTGATCCCGATGACGCTCGCCGAGCGCCGGCGGGCCTTCGTCTTCGCCGGGCTTGCCACCGTCGCCTCGGTGGTTGGCGGGGCGCTGGGCTATTTCATCGGCTGGGGCCTGTACGAGGCGGTTGGCCAGCCGATCCTCAGCTTCTACGGCTATGGCGACCGCTTCGCCGCCTTCGCCGACAGATACAACGCCTTTGGGGCGTGGATCGTGCTGTTCGCCGGCATCACGCCGTTCCCCTACAAGGTGATCACCATCGCCAGCGGCGTCACCGGCCTGAGCTTCCCGGTGTTCATGGTGGCAAGCATCATTGCCCGGGGCTTGCGTTTCTACCTCGTCTGCGGCCTGCTCTACTGGCTCGGGCCGGAGATCCGCAGCTTCATCGAACGCCGCCTCGGTCTCCTGGTCACGTTGTTTTTCATTGCCCTGTTCGGTGGTTTTCTGCTCGTTAGGTACGTTTTTTGAGACCACTCCGAATGCTGTCGCTCGGTCTGCAAACACGCCCCCTGGTGCTTGCCGCCAGCATCGTGCTCGTCGCCGGCGTCGCCATCCTCGCCGGCGCCTGGGGGCTGCAGACCTTCGCCGATGTCGTGCCCTGCCCGCTATGTCTGCAGCAGCGCCAGGTCCACTATGTCGGCCTGCCGCTGACCGCCGTGGCGCTGATCTGGCTGTTGACCGCCGGTTCTGCCGGTGTTGCGCGCATCCTGCTCGCCCTCGCCGCCCTTCTGTTTCTCGGCGGGGCGGCGCTGGCTGCCTATCATGCCGGCGTCGAGTGGCACTGGTGGGCGGGGCCCAGCAGTTGCATCACGGGCGCCGGCGCGCCGCAGAGCGCGGCCGGCCTCTTGGAACAGATGCAGCGCACCCGCGTCGTCCCCTGCGACGAGGTGACATGGAGCCTCTTCGGCCTGTCGCTCGCCGGTTACAACGCGCTGATTTCGCTGGCGATGGCGGCGCTGCTCGGCTGGGCGCTGAGCGCCAGCCGGCGCGCTTAAGCCGCTTACGGCTCCAGCTCGCTCCGGTCATCATCATTCCCGCGAAAGCGGGAATCCATTGGCCCGAGCCAAAAACCGGCTCGATCGCCCATTGTCTCAGGCATGCACGACGTGCACCGCCAATAGGTCCCCGCCTGCGCGGGGACGACGAAGAATGGAGGTCAATTGGCAAGCCGCGCGGCTTACGGCTCCAGCTCGCTGTCCCAATAGAGATAGTCGAGCCAGCTTTCGTGCAGATAGTTGGGCGGGAACAGCCTTCCGTTATTGTGCAGCTGGTAGACGGAGGGCCTGAACGGCTTCTGCCCCGGCCACATGCGCGCCTCGCCCGGCAGCTTGCCGCCCTTGCGCAGATTGCACACCGCGCAGGCGGCGACGACATTCTCCCAGGTGGTCTGGCCGCCGCGCGAGCGCGGCACCAGATGGTCGAAGGTGAGCTCGTCCTTGTCGCCGCAATACTGGCAGGTGAATCGGTCGCGCAGGAACACGTTGAATCGGGTAAAGGCCGGGAAGCGCGCCGGCTTCACATAGGTCTTCAGCGACACGACGCTGGGCAGGCGCATCTCGAAGGAGGGGCTGTGCACCGCCCGGTCATATTCGGAAATGATGTTGACCCGATCGAGAAACACCGCCTTGACCGCGTCCTGCCACGACCACAGCGACAGCGGGTAGTAGCTCAGCGGCCGATAGTCGGCGTTCAAGATCAGCGCCGGACAAGTTTCCGGCGATACGGCGACGTTCACCCTGTTAATCCCTTGAAACTCAAACCTCGAATCAGTCTTTTTGCGCGGCGAGACAGTCTATCAACAGTGTGACGAGCTTGTGAAGCGGCGGCCCGCCGCAGCCCCGTCACACCGGCGCGCCGCCACGATTTCCGCGCCGCACGCGGTAATAAGACCAGAACAGGCGCGCTGCAACCCCCCTCCACGGCCGCCAGCGCGCCGCGATCTCGGCCACCGCCCGCGCATTGGGGCGTTCGGCAAGCTCCAGCGCCTCGCCGACCGCCACCTGCAGCGCCAGGTCGCCGGCCGGCCAGATGTCGGCATGGCCGATGCCGAAAAGCAGATAAAGCTCCGCCGTCCACGGCCCGATTCCCTTGATCTGGCACAGCTCGTCGATAACGTCCTCGGCAGGCCGGCCGTCGATTCCGTCAAGATCGACTTGGCCGGCGCGAAGCGCCTGCGCCAGCGCCCGCACGGTCGCGACCTTGGCCGCCGACAGGCCGCAGCCGCGCAGCGTCGCCTCGCGGGTGCGGGAAAGCCGCTCCGGCGTCATCGGCCGCACGCGCGCGCAAAGCCTGCGCCAGATCGCCTCGGCGGCGAACTTCGAAAGCTGCTGCGCCATGATGATCTGCACCAGGCCGGCGAAGCCCGGCTGCGACCAGTTGAGCGGCACCTCGCCGGTCTCCGCCCGCACCGCGGCGATCACCGGGTCGGCGCGCGCGAGCGCATCGAGCCCTTCCCTGATGTCGGCTTGGCTCTTTATGGTGCGCATGGTCAATGTGACGCCTCCGCTCAGGACGGCGGGACTCTAGTCAAGCCATGACGACAATGCCAGAGCGACCCGTTTTCCGATTCGCGCCGAGCCCGAACGGCGAATTGCATATCGGCCACGCTTTCTCGGCCCTGTTCACGGCTATGGCCGCGCGCTCGGCCGGCGGGCGGTTTGTGTTGCGCATCGAGGACATTGACACCGGGAGGGCGCGGCCCGAGTTCGAAGAGGGCATCTATGCGGACCTCGCCTGGCTCGGCGTGACGTGGGAGGAGCCGGTGCGCCGCCAGTCGGAGCATTTCGGCGACTACCGGGCGGCGCTGACCCGGCTTCAGGAATTGGGCCTCGTCTATCCCTGCTTTGCGACCCGCGCCGAAATCGAGGCGGCGGCGCGGCTCGATTCGCCGCGCGACCCGGAGGGCGCGCCGCTCTATCCCGGTCTGTGGCGCTGGCGCCCGCCGCGCGACGTGGAGGCAAGGCTATCGGAAGGGGCGCCCTTCGCGCTCCGCCTCGACATGGCCCGCGCCGTCGCCGCGGCCGAGAAGATCGCTGGCGGTCCGCTGACATTCACCGAGGAAGGCGCCGGGCCTGCAGCCGAGACCGGCGAGGTCAGGGTCGAGGCGCAGCGCTGGGGCGACGTGGTAATCGCGCGCAAGGAGGTGCCGACGAGCTATCACCTCGCCGTCGTGGTCGACGACGCGTTGCAAGGCATAACCCATGTCTCACGCGGCCAGGACCTGTTCCACGCCACCTTCATCCACCGCGTCCTGCAGGCCTTGCTCGGCCTGCCCGCCCCCCGCTACCGCCACCACGCCCTGATTCGCGACGGCGCCGGCCGCAAGCTCGCCAAGAGCGCCCGCGACACCAGCCTACGCGCCCTGCGCGAGGCCGGCATGAGCGCCGAGGAGCTGCGGCAAAGGCTGGGGTTTGCGGCATACAAACCTTGAGCCGGCCGGGCAATTGGATCATGGTCAGAATTCGGTCACACAAGGCCGCTATTGTTTGAACCCAGTCAGGGCACTCGGGCGCTCCCGATTGTTCGTACCGAACTGCGGGGACATCTTTTCATGATTGTCGAATACAGTCTCGGCGAGCGGGTGGCCGACGGCTGCATGCACCTGTTGGGCGTCACCGCGAGCCTGGCTGCCGCCGTCACGCTGATGATCGTCGCGGGCCAAATGCTGCCTGCCTTGTCGCTGGTTCCGCTCGCGGTCTATGGCGCCGGCCTGGTGGCGATGTTCGCCTGCTCGGCCGCCTATCATCTGATCCGGAAGGGAAAGGCCAAGGAGCTTTTCCGCCGCCTCGACCACGCCGCGATCTTCGTGATGATCGCCGGCACCTACACCCCGTTCGCGCTCCTGAACATGGGCGGCGCCTGGGGGATCGGCCTCCTGTCGGCGGTGTGGGCGATCGCTCTTTTCGGCGCGGCGGCAAAGCTGTTTTTGCCCCGCGCGTTCGAGCGGATATCGCTCGCGCTGTATCTCGCTCAGGGCTGGGCGGTGCTGGTCACGCTCAAGCCGCTGGCCGCCGCCGTTCCCACGCTCGCCCTGGTCCTCATCGTCGTCGGCGGGGTCTTGTATACGCTCGGCGTGCTGTTTCATCTCTGGCGTCGCCTGCCCTACCACAACGCCATATGGCACGGCTTCGTCCTCATTGCCGCGGGCGTGCACTACGCCGCCATCCTCGACGCCACGATCCTGGTCTGACGCGCCGCCGGCTTAAGCGCGAACGGACCCCCGTCCCGGCGGGCGAGGTGAAGCTTTTCGATATGTCTGCTATGGCCCAAGGCGCAATTCCCCCTCGCCCATTTAGCCTCTAATATGCCGCCGCCCGCCCGCCTCTTGTCGATGCAAAGAAGCGCCCCATGACCCAACCTCCCGGCCTGCGCGAACGCCTTCCCGGCATGGCGCGGGCGCTGGCGATCGGCATCCCGGCGGGCTTCCTGTTCGACTGGCTGGACACGCCGGTGCCGTGGATGATCGGGCCGATGGTCGCCATCGCCGCGGTCAATCTGATGGGCGTCACCGTCACCCCGCCGCCCTATGCCCGCCAGTTGGGCCAGGTCATCATCGGCTCCTCGGTGTCGCTCTATTTCACGCCGCCGGTGTTAGCCGCGCTGAGCTCCCATCTGGGCGCCATCGTGCTGTCCACGGCCTCGGCGTTCCTGATCGGCGGCCTCGGCGCGCTGACCTTGAGCCGCGTCTCCGGCGTCGACGGCAAGTCCTCGTTCTTCGCCTCGATCCCCGGCGGGGCCATGGCCATGGCGGTGCTCGCCGACCGCCACGGCGCCCAGATCCCGCCGGTGGCGATCGCCCACAGCCTGCGCGTCTCCATCGTCGTCCTGACCGTTCCCTTCGCGCTCACCTATGGCGGCATCCCGATGGAGTTCTCGCCTTACAAGCCGCAGCTTCCGCTCGACTTTCCGGTCCTCGCGGTGTGGCTTGCCGTCGGCTATGCGCTGGGCGCAGCGTCGGAGCGTCTCGGCTTGCAGAACGGCCACCTGCTGACACCGATCTTTCTCGGCGCGGCGCTGGTGGTGAGCGGCGTTTCCCTTTCCGCCGTGCCGTGGTGGATGACGGATTTCGCCCAGCTCATGTTCGGCCTGGTGCTGGGCGCGCGCTACGAACGTGCCTTTTTCGTGCGCTACAAGCTGTTCCTGCCCTTCGCCATCCTCAATTCCGCCTTCGTCCTCCTCGCCTCGGTGATCGTCGCCATCTTCCTCGCCTGGGCGTTCGGCCTGCCGATCGCCACCATGATCCTCGCCACCGCGCCGGGCGGGATGCCGGAGATGACCATCGTCGCCCAGGCGCTCCAGGTCGGCGTGCCGGTGGTCGTCGCCTTCCACGTGTTCCGCGTCGTCGTGGTCAATCTCGGCACGCAATATCTCTACAGCCTCGCCGTGTGGCTGCGCGGGCGGCTGGCGGGCGCGCCGGAATAGGGGCTTAAGGCGTCACCACGATCGCCAGCACGGCGGCGTTGGTGAACAGCGCCAGGCCGGTGCCGATGAGGATGGCGCTGGAGACCGCGCCGATGGCGGTGTTGTAGCGGGTCGCAACGACGTAGGAGGTGATGCCCGAGGGGGCGGCCGCGAACAGCACCGCGACGCCGGCCCACACCGGCGGCAGGCCGAACAGGCGGGCCGCCAGCAGCACCAGAAGCGGGTGGACGACAAGCTTGGCGGTGACGATGACCGCGGTCAGCTTCAAATCGCCGCCGATGCCGTAGCGCCGCAGCGTCAGCCCCATGGCGATAAGCGCGCAGGGGACCGCCGTATCGGCGATGGAATCGACGATCTTTTCCGCGGCCCCCGGCATCACGAGGCCGGAAAGCCGCCACAAGAGGCCCAGAGCGATACCGATGATAATCGGGTTGGTCACGACCGCCAGCGCCGTATCGGCGGCAAGCTTGCGCTTGTCGCTGTCGCCTTGGCCGGCCGCCTCGCCGACCAGGATGCCGGCGACCATCATCACCGGCAGATGCACCGAAATCAGCAGAAACAAGGGTATCGCGCCGGCATCGCCGAAGGCGGTCAGCACCAAGGGCAGGCCGAGCAGGACGGTGTTCGAATAGGCGCCGGCGCAGCCGCCGACGCCGGCGCGCAGCGGGTCGGCGCCGAGGACGAACCGTGCGGCGAGGCTCGTCAGTCCCCAGGTGGCGGCGGCGCCGAAAAAATAGGCGCCCCAATAGGCCCAGGGCGAGACGTCGGGAAGGCTGCCGGCGCTGACGGTGCGGAACACCAGAAGCGGGATCGCCAGGTTGAAGACATAGCTGGCAAGCCCGGTGATCGCGCCTTCGGGCAACAGCCGCACCCAGCTCGCGGCATAGCCGACCGCCATCAGCCCGAATACCGGAAGCACGATATTGACGAGCGCCTGCATCGGGCGGTTCCCGATTCACGACCGCAAAGAGAAGCCCGGCCTCTCGCGCCGCGTCATGAACCCGCCCACCGCTCCGCCAGCCGGACGATGTCGGCCATGATGGCGTTGAGCTTGAAATCCTTCGGCGTATAGACCGCGGCGACGCCCGCCTTCTTCAGAGCCGGCGCGTCCTCCGCCGGGATGATGCCGCCGACGATCACCGGCACACCGGAAAGGCCTTTCGCGCGCATGTGCCGCATTACCTCCTTGACCAGCGCCGCGTGGCCACCCGACAGCACCGACAAGCCGACCACGTGCGCGCCCTCCCTGGCCGCGGCATCGACGATCTCGGCCGGCGTCAGGCGGATGCCGTCATAGACGACCTCCATGCCGCAGTCGCGGGCACGGACAGCGATCTGCTCGGCGCCGTTGGAATGGCCGTCGAGGCCGGGCTTGCCGATCAGCACCTTGAGCCGGCGCCCGAGCCTGTGCGAGGCCGCCTCGACGGATTTGCGCACCTTTTCGAGCCCCTCGTCGCCGACCTGCCGGGCGGTCTTGGAGACACCGGTAGGTGCCCGGTACTCGCCATAGACCGTGCGCAGCGCCTGACCCCACTCGCCGGTGGTGACGCCCGCCTTGGCGCAGGCGATGGAGGGCTCCATCACGTTGCGCCCCTCCTTGGCCGCCGCGCGCAAGTCCTTCAACGCCGTCTCGACCGCCTTTGCGTCCCGCGCGGCCCGCCAGGCCTCGATCTTCTCCACCGCCTCGCGCTCGACCTCCGGCCCGATGACCTGGAAGTCGCCGTCGCCGGTCGAAAGCGGCGAGGGCTCGGTCTCGGTGAAGGCGTTGACGCCGACGACGGTCTGCTCGCCGGATTCGATCCGCGCGACGCGGCGCGCGTTCGATTCGACGAGGGCCGCCTTCATGTAGCTCGATTCAACGGCGGCCACCGCGCCGCCCATCTCCTCGATGCGCGCAAGCTCCTCGCGCGCCTCGTCCTTCAGCGCCGCGACCTTGGCCGCTATCTCGGGCGAGCCGTCGAACAGGTCGCCGAACTCCAGAAGGTCGGTCTCAAGGCTGAGGATCTGCTGCAATCTGAGCGACCATTGCTGGTCCCAGGGGCGCGGCAGGCCGAGCGCCTCGTTCCAGGCCGGAAGCTGCACGGCGCGGGCGCGGGCCTTCTTCGACAGCACCACGGAGAGCGCCTCGATGAGGATGCGGTGGACATTGTTTTCCGGCTGCTGCTCGGTCAGCCCCAGCGAGTTGACCTGAACGCCGTAGCGGAAGCGGCGGTACTTCTGTTCCCTGACGCCGTAGCGCTGAAACGTGATCTCGTCCCACAGCTCGGCGAAGGCGCGCATCTTGCACATCTCGGTGACGAAGCGCAGCCCGGCGTTGACGAAGAAGGAGATGCGGCCGACGAGGCGCGGAAATTCGGCCTCCGGCACCTCGCCGGAGGCCTTCACCGCGTCGAGGATGGCGATCGCGGCAGCGAGCGCGAAGGCAAGCTCCTGCACCGGGGTCGCGCCCGCTTCCTGCAGATGATAGGAGCAGACATTGATTGGGTTCCAGCGCGGCAGCTCCTTATGCGCATAGACGATGACGTCCTTGGTCAGCCGCATCGACGGGGCGGGCGGGAACACATAGGTGCCGCGCGACAGATACTCCTTGATGATGTCGTTCTGGGTGGTGCCGGAAAGCTTCCTGCGGTCCGCCCCCTGCTCGTCGGCGAGCGCCACATAGAGCGCCAACAGCCAGGCGGCGGTGGCGTTGATGGTCATCGAAGTGTTCATCTTGGCAAGCGGGATGCCGGTAAAAAGCGCCCGCAAATCGCCGAGATGGGCGATCGGCACGCCGACCTTGCCGACCTCGCCCTTGGAAAGCCGATGGTCGGGGTCGTAGCCGGTCTGGGTCGGCAGGTCGAAGGCGACGGACAGGCCGGTCTGGCCCTTGGCGAGGTTCAAGCGGTAGAGGCGGTTGGATTCGGCCGGCGTCGAATGGCCCGCATAGGTGCGGAAGATCCAGGGCTTGTCCCGCTTCGCCGTCGCTTCCCGTTCGCTCATGAAACGCGCCTTGGCTGGTCACATTCGGCCGCCGATTGTGACCTATCACGGCCCGTTTTGCGACGCAAACCGGAGGCCCCGGCGCGGCGGCGGAGCGAATGGTCGCGGAATCCCGCCATCGCCTCCACTTGTTTGCCTTCTGGCGCTTACGCTAAGTTGAACGGTTGCGTTACTATGGCCGGCTAATCCAACCCCGTACCGGCACAGAGGAGGACTGTCATGGCCCACAAGACCAAAACCGTTGCCCGCGAGATGGTCGAAAAAGCAGGCGTCAACGTCGACGAGCTGCTCGATCTCCTGATCCGCAACGCCGCGGCGGAGCTCACCACCTATTACTATTACACGATCCTGCGCACGAACCTTATCGGCTTCGAGGGCGAGGGCCTCAAGGAGATCGTCGAGGATGCGCGCATCGAGGACCGTAACCATTTCGAGGCGCTGGTGCCGCGCATTTACGAGCTCGGCGGCGACCTGCCGGCGAACATGAAGGACTTTCACGACATGTCGGCCTGCCCGCCGGCGTCCCTGCCCAAGAACCCGACCGACATGAAGGCCATGGTCACGGTGCTGCTCAAGGCCGAGCAGTGCGCGGTGCGCGGCTACACGCACGTCTGCAACATCACCGCCGGAAAGGATCACCGCACCTACGATCTGTCGCTTGCCATCCTGCACGAGGAGATCGAGCACGAAGCCTGGTTCCAGGAGTTCCTCGGCAATGGGCCGAGCGGGCATTTCCTGCGGCCGGGCGGCGAGAACTCGCCCTACACGTCGAAATTCCTGAAGCCCCTGTCGCGCTAGTCTGCTGAGCGGGCAGGACGAACAGAAGGATTCGGCGCCGCTGAAAGTCTTCACGGCGAAGAGCCTCGCCGAATTTAATGGAGCGGTTCCCGGCCGGCCGGTCCTGGTCGCCCATGCGGGGTCCGTTTACGACGTCACGGGCTCCTACCCCTGGTATGGCGGCCGGCATTGGGCCTGCGCCCGCGCCGGCCGGGACGAGACCGCCACATTCGCCCGCGCCCCGCACGGAAGCGAGGTTTTCGCGCGGGTTCGCCGCGTCGGCGTTCTGGTCAGCGAGGACTGAGCGATTACCCAACCCGACGGTGCTTCCTTCGTGGAACGCCGCAGGCGGCTGGCGAGCGCTCCGATTCGTCAGTTGCCGGCGCAGATCACCCGGTGCGCCTCGACCACGTCGAAGATATCGACGTCGACAACGACCCCGACGACGGTCACCCGCGCACCCTCGCCGCAGCCCGGTTGGCTTTCATACTCAACATAGGCCTCGTCGCATCCATAATCGACGAAGAAGGTAGAGAGGCTGCCCACCTGATCGATGTCCTCCATCGTGCCGGTGAAGGTCAGCTCGCTGCCGTCGACATAGCTGTCCGTGAATTGATCGAAGAGCTTTTCGCAATCGTCCTGCGCTGCGGCATCCGCCGGCCACCACAGGACGAGGCCCAGCAAGACTCCGGCGACGAGGGCGGCTATGATGTTGTGTTTGCTCACGGTGAATCCCCCCCCCGAAGCGCCCGCAGCCAATATCGGCCGGCAGCTTGCGCCCGGACCGAAACATCGGTCCGCCCCTCCTCGTTCTGCATTTTTTGAAGCTTAACAAAGTCTTAAACGCCGGTAAATCGGCCGGCAAAGCCCGGATCGCCTAACGGAGTGCCGGAAAACGCCGCTCACAGACCGCGCGGCAGCCTTTCCGGCTCTTGGTAGACGCCGGGCGGCATGTGCCTTCTTAGCGCCATCATGATGGCCCGCTGGGTGGCGTCGAGCCCCATCAGCGGCAACGAGAAGCGCGGCAGCCTGAGCGCGTCGCTGACCCACAGCGACAGCTTCTCGAACGGGCCCGGCGGATCGATGTACGCCTCCGGGTCGTCCGGCACCACGGCGAGATAGACCTGCGAGCGGGCGCGAAAGACGTAAATCTGGCGCACCCGCTCCCAGGGGATCACCTTCGGCCCGATTCGCCGGTCCGCAATCCCGTGGCGAGAGACGATCAGCACCGGCCCGCGCCAGGCGAGCCGCGCCAGCATGCCGATCATCCAGACGCCGAAAAAGCCGGCCGTCATGGTCAACAGCGCGGCGAAGCCGAGCTGCGCCTCGCCGCTGAACGCCGCTCCCAGCGGCACCAGGGTCAACACCGCCAGGATGAAGGCGAAGGCCGCGGTCTTCACGTGGCTATAGCCGAAGGCGGCCGTCTCGCCAGCCGCGCCGGCCGTGTCACTGGCCTTGTCCATTCGCACCCAAACGCTCCTTTTCGCCCCTTCGCTCGCTGTTGTCGCGACGCCACGCGCGGCGGCCCGCCTTTGCTGCACTGCAAAAAAATCGCTTGCGCGTTCCGCGCCGGCGATCATACCATGCGTCCCCGATCGGCCGGCTTCGATGGCGGCACTAGCGCGGCCCAAGGACGACGACGGAGAATTCGAGAATGGCCATGAGCGAAGTTCTGGCGCACCCCGTCGCGTATGACGCTCCCAAGAAGGATCTTTACGAGATCGGCGAGATCCCGCCGCTCGGCCATGTGCCGAAGTCGATGTATGCCTGGTGCATCCGCCAGGACCGCCACGGGCCGCCGGAAGACTCCATGCAGGTCGAGGTGGTCCCGACCTGGCGCCTCGACAGCCACGAGGTGCTGGTTTTGGTGATGGCCGCCGGCGTCAATTACAACGGCATCTGGGCGGCGCTCGGCAAGCCGGTCTCGACCATCGACGGCCACAAGAACCCCTACCACGTCGCCGGCTCCGACGCCGCGGGCGTCGTCTGGGCGGTCGGCTCCAAGGTGGCCCGCTGGAAGGTCGGCGACGAGGTCGTCATCCACTGCAACCAGGACGACGGCGACGACGAGGAATGCAATGGCGGCGACCCGATGTTCTCGCCGTCGCAGCGCATCTGGGGCTACGAGACGCCGGATGGCTCCTTCGGCCAGTTCTGCCGCGTCCAGGCGCAGCAGCTGATGCCGCGGCCGATGCATCTGACCTGGGAGGAATCGGCCTGCTACATGCTGACGCTGGCGACCGCCTACCGGATGCTGTTCGGCCATGCCCCGCACATCTTGAGCCCCGGCGACAATGTGCTGGTGTGGGGCGGCTCGGGCGGGCTCGGCTCGATGGCGGTGCAGATTTGCGCGGCCGCCGGCGCCAACGCCATCGGCGTCATCTCCGACGAGGAAAAGCGCGACTTCGTCATGCAGCTCGGCGCCCGCGGCGTCGTCAACCGCAAGGATTTTTCCTGCTGGGGGCAGATGCCCCAGGTCGGCAGCGAGGAATATTCCGCATGGGCCAAGGAGGCGCGCCGCTTCGGCAAGGCGATCTGGGAAATTACCGGCAAGGGCATCGATGTCGACATCGTCTTCGAGCATCCGGGCGAAGCGACCTTCCCGGTCTCCTGCCTCGTCGCCAAGCGCGGCGGCATGGTTGTCTTCTGCGCCGGCACCACCGGCTACAACATCACCTTCGACGCGCGCTATGTGTGGATGCGCCAGAAGCGCATCCAGGGCTCGCATTTCGCCCATCTGAAGCAGGCGAGCGAAGCCAACAAGTTCGTCCTCGAACACCGCCTCGACCCGTGCATGTCGGAGGTCTTCCCCTGGGCGCAGATCCCCAAGGCGCACACCAAGATGTGGAAGAACGAGCACCTGCCCGGCAACATGGCGGTGCTGGTCAACGCGCCAGCGACCGGCCTGCGCTCGTTCGAGGACACGATCGAGGCGAGCCTGGCACAGGGCTGAACTGCGCACCTGCGGTTCCGTCGCTTCCGGGTCAAGCCGTCGCCTTATGCCACCCTGACCTCGCCGAGGAACTGGTCGACATTGGCGCGCAGCGCGTCGGCCTCTTCGGTGAGCGCGCCGGCGAGCGCCTTCAGCTGCTCGGCGGTTTCGCCTGTCTCCTCGGCGGCGGCGTTCACTTCCGACATGTTTTTGACGCCCGAGCGCGAGCGGTCGGCGGCGCGGCTGACATTCTCGGCGATCTGCCCGATCACCGCGTGCTGCTCTTGGACGGCGCTGGCGACCAGCTCGGCGATCCGCGACATTTCCGTGATCACCCGGTCGACGGTGGTGATGGCCTCCGCCGCGGCCCCGGCGGTGCCTTGGATCTCTTTGATCTGCATGGAGATTTCCTCGGTCGCCTTGGCCGTCTGGGTGGCCAGCGCCTTGACCTCGCTGGCGACGACCGCAAAGCCGCGCCCGGCCTCGCCCGCGCGGGCCGCCTCGATGGTCGCGTTGAGCGCCAGGAGATTGGTCTGCTCGGCGATGTCCTGGATCAGGCCGACGACCTCGCCGATGCGGTTGGCGGCGTCGGACAGGCCGCGCATGGTCTTGGTGGTCTTGTTCGCCTCG
>JAUYJB010000167.1 GCA_030688605.1 Hyphomicrobiales bacterium | reverse complement strand
GCTGCCGCACGTTCATGTCTCCGGTGGGGTGTCGAACCTTTCCTTCTCGTTCCGCGGCAACCAGGCGGTGCGCGAGGCCATGCACGCGGTGTTTCTCTATCACGCCATCCAGGCGGGCATGGATATGGGCATCGTCAATGCCGGCCAGCTCGCCATTTATGAGGAGCTCGACCCGGAGCTGAAAGAGCGCTGCGAAGACGTGGTGCTCAACCGCCGCGAGGATGCCACCGAACGGCTGTTGGAGATCGCCGAGCGCTACCGCGGCGACGGAATGCAGAAGAAGGAAGCCGACCTCACCTGGCGCGAGGGCACGGTGGAGGAGCGGCTCATTCATGCGCTGGTCGCCGGCATCACCGATTTCATCACCGAGGATACCGAGGAGGCGCGGGCCAAGGCCGAGCGGCCGCTGCACGTCATCGAGGGGCCGCTGATGGACGGCATGAACGTGGTCGGCGACCTGTTCGGGTCGGGAAAGATGTTCCTGCCGCAGGTGGTCAAGTCGGCCCGGGTCATGAAACGGGCGGTCGCCTATCTGATGCCGTTCATGGAAGAGGAGAAGCGCGAGCTCGGTCTGGACGATGCGCCGTCCGCCGGCAAGGTGGTGATGGCCACCGTCAAGGGCGACGTGCACGACATCGGCAAGAACATCGTCGGCGTCGTCCTTCAATGCAACAACTACCAGGTGATCGACCTCGGCGTGATGGTGCCGGCGGCGAAAATCCTGCAGACGGCGCGGGAAGAAAAAGCCGACATTGTCGGCCTGTCGGGACTGATCACCCCGTCGCTTGACGAGATGTGCCACGTGGCGGCGGAAATGCAGCGGGAAGGCTTCGATCTGCCGCTTCTGATCGGCGGCGCGACGACAAGCCGGGTGCATACGGCGGTCAAGATCAACCCGAACTACAAGAACGGCCAGACGGTCTATGTGACCGACGCAAGCCGCGCCGTCGGCGTCGTCTCGAACCTGCTCTCCGCCGACAAAAGGAACGCGTTCATCGATGGGGTCAGGGCCGAATATGCCCGCATCGCCGAGGCCCATGCGCGCGGCGAAGGGGAAAAGCAGCGCCTGTCGCTCATCAAGGCGCGCGAGAACAGGTTCCGCATCGACTGGTCGGATTATCGGCCGCCCAAGCCGGCCATGCTGGGCGTCCGCGCGTTTCACGACTATGACCTTGCACACCTCATCCCCTATATCGACTGGACGCCGTTCTTCGCCGCGTGGGAAATGAAGGGGCGCTATCCGGCGATCCTCGAGGACGACAAGCAGGGGGCAGCCGCGAGCGCGCTTTTCTCAGACGCGCAGGCGCTGCTCGAACGTCTGGTCGAGGAGAAGTGGCTTACCGCCAGCGCCGTCGTCGGCCTGTGGCCGGCAAACAGCGTCGGCGACGACGATATCGAGGTCTATGGCGATAAGGGGCGCAAGCAACCCATTGCCGTCTTGCACACGCTGCGCCAGCAGATGGCGCGCAGGCGTGGCGGCCGCGCCAATACCGCCCTTGCCGACTTCATCGCGCCAAAGCAGACGGGCCTTTCAGACCATATCGGCGCCTTCGTGGTGACTACCGGGATTGGCGAGGCGGAGGTGCTCGACCGCTTTGCCCGCGCCAATGACGATTATTCGAAGATCGTGCTGCAGGCGCTTGCCGACCGGCTGGCCGAAGCCTTCGCCGAGCACATGCACGAGCGCATGCGTCGCGAATTCTGGGCCTATGCGCGGGACGAGAAGCTGTCCAATGTGGAGTTGATCGCGGAAAAATACCGCGGCATCCGCCCGGCGCCGGGCTATCCGGCGCAGCCCGATCACACCGAAAAACGGACCCTGTTCGCGCTCCTGGAAGCGGAGGAAAAGGCCGGCGTCACGTTGACTGAAAGCTGCGCCATGGCGCCGGCCTCGTCGGTATCTGGGCTCTATCTCTCCCACCCCGACAGCCATTACTTCGGCGTCGGCAAGATCGAGCGCGACCAGGTCGAGGATTATGCCAAGCGCAAGGACATGAGCGTCGCCGCGGTCGAGCGCTGGCTCAGCCCGATCCTCAATTACGATCCGAAGGCGGTGTCCGAACGGGTGGCCTAAGCCGCACACAGCCGGACACCCGCGCGCTCCAGCAGCATCACCTTGTTGAGCAGCTTGACGCAGGCATAGACCGCCTTGATCGACGGTGCCGGCGTGTCGGTCAGCTTCCCCATCTCGAGGATGGCGCCGATCAGCGCCCCGGCTTCCAAAGACCGGCCGGCCTCGACATCCTGCAGCATCGAGGTCTTGTGCTTGCCCACCGCGGCGGCACCGGCGATGCGCTTCTCGATGGTGTGGCGAACGGTGACGCCGAGCTTTTCGGCGATCTCCTTGGCCTCGGTCATCATGGCTGCGGCGAGATCGCGGGTCTCGGGGAATTCGCAAATGTCGACCAGCGTGGCGTGGGTGAGCGCCGAGATCGGGTTGAAGGAAAGGTTTCCCCAGGCCTTGAGCCAGATCTCCGAGCGGATGTTACCGAGAATGCGCGAGCGCAGGCCCGAGGCAACCAATAGGTCATGCAGCTTTTGCACACGCGGCGTCGTCCTGCCGTCCAACTCGCCGACGGAAAAGCGGTCGCCTTCGACGTGCTGGATCACGCCGGGCTCGGCGACGTAGGCCGCCGGATAGACGACGCAGCCGATGATGCGCTTTGCCGGAATGTTGCGCGTCAACAGACCGCTGGGATCGAGGCTATTCAGGCGCGCGCTGTCATAGGGGCCGCCATGGCGCTCGAAATACCACCAGGGAATGCCGTTCTGGACGGTCACGATCATGGTGTCGTCGCCAAGCAACCGGTGAATGTCGCGCGCCACCTTGTCGAGGAAGTGCGCCTTGAGCGCCAAAATGACCAGATCCTGCGGCTCGGCCTCCGCCGCCGCGGCGACGGCCTTCACCCTGGCGGTCAGTTCCGTGCTGTCGTCCCAGATGAGCTTCAGTCCGTTTTCCTGGATCGCGGCCAGGTGCGCGCCCTGGTCGATAACGGTGACGTCATTGCCGGCATTCGCCAGCTTGACCGCCATCATCCCGCCGATCGCACCGGCGCCGACAATGCAGATTTTCATTGCCAAAACCTCCTCGGCACAAAGTCTTGGCAGCCCCGGGTGGTCACTGAAGGGCGCTCACTGCACGAAGTTGTTCGAGAGTCTGCCAATCCGTTCGCGCGTCCGTTGTCAAACCGTCCCAAATGCAGTCAAACAGATAATTAACTGCCTGTTCCGGCTCGCAGAATGACGACGCAGTGACAAATACTCTCTCCACAAATGAAAGACCCGAGGCGCTGAACCCCGGGCTGCAAAGTTGAACTCCATCTGTGAAATTCGTTTGGCGTTTTCGAACTCTAGAGGACGCCGATCACGATGGCGCCGATGAACAATAGAGCGGCGAACAAAATGGCGACGTTCAAACGTGTGGTGATATCCATGGCGGGCCTCCCGTCATTGGATTAGTCGTTGGATTATTTGAACTGAATTCTAACCAGCAATTGCGTTCCAAAGAAGACAAATTCATGATGCACCGCACCATAATGGGGCACCGCAAAATCCACGCACCAGGGAACATATCGCTCACTATTGTTCCGAGAAATCATGTACTTGTTTAAGAGCGCCGAAGGAATAGATGAGCTTTTTGCCTATTTTTGCAGTGACCCGTCTTGCCGATATGCCGCTGCGCGGCGATAAGTGAAGGCGTTGCACCTCGTAGCGCTCGGGGAAGGGGCGATGCCCGATTCTGGAATGCGGCAAGACGGCTTGCGCCACCGCCACGCCCGGATGGCGATTGCCGTCATCGCAGCGGCGGCCGCCGCGCTGGCGCTCGCCTATGTGCTCGCCAACCGGCCGGACCCTGCCGAGAAGCCCTATCTGAGCTTTCTCGGCGGCGGATTCATCTTCAATTACCGTATCGGCGAGGTCACCTACGGCTTTACGGCACGGGTCGTCCGGCCGCTGCCCGTGGGAACTATCATCAAGGCAGAATTTGAAGATCCGGCGGGCGGAGAGCCCCTCATGATGCGCGTGCGAATAGGCACGGAAAAGCTCCGCTACAGCCTGATCTCGCCGCCGGTTGAGGGTGTCCTCGCAGGCCGCGCTTATCATGTGACGGTGCAGCTGATTTCCCGCGACGGCACGGAAATTCTCGCACGCTATGAAAAGAGCTATGTCTCCGAGGTTGGCCAAGAGGTCATGCCGGAAGGTCCGCTGACAGTCGGGCCAGGCTATCAGCGCCCGCCACGGCCTTAGAGCGGTAACCATGTTTCTTAACGCAAATTTTGCCAAGAGCGGATCACTCTGCCGCCATGGGATGGCGAGTGTGCCGGCAGCTTGTTGCGTTGCTGCTCCTTCTATTGGCGGGTGGCTGCGGGATATTTTCGTTTTTCGGCGATGAGGAACATGGATGGCGCGTGCAGGCGGAAAAGCGCTGCCTCGCGAACGGGAGCGCCAGCGCCAACGCTTTCGTACAGCTGCTGTCGCCGATCGACGGTAACGGCGCTTGCGGCATCGGCCGGCCGTTTCGGGTCCGGGCATCGCTTGCCGGCGATGTGTGGCTCGACCCTGGCGCGACGCTCGACTGCAGCATGACGGCGGCGCTCGATCAATGGCTGGCGGAAGTCGTGCAGCCGGCCGCCCAACGCCACTTCGGCGTGCCGGTCATCGGTGCCAAGGTGCTCGGGTCCTATTCCTGCCGCACTCGCAACAGTCAGCCGGGCGCGCGCATCTCCGAGCATGCCTTCGGCAACGCTATCGACATCGCCTCGTTCATGCTTGCAGGCGGGCACTGGACCGCGGTCGAGTCCGGTTGGCGGGGCAGGGGCGCCGAACGCGCCTTCTGGCGCGAAATCCATGCGGGTGCCTGCAAACGCTTCTACACGGTGCTAAGCCCGGACGCCGATTCCTTCCACCATGACCATCTGCATCTTGATCTCGCCCGCCACGCGCGCGACGGCAACTACCGCTACTGCAAGTAGAAGCTGCGGCTCGCCGCGGCTTTTCACCGCCTTGACGCCGTGCAATGATCGCGCCCATGAGGAGGTCTCCATTCTTATTGCGACGCGTTGCAGCGGCTTTGGCACTCTGCGTCTGCGGCGCCGCCGCAGCCGAGGAGAGCGTCGATCTGGAGCTGGTGCTCGCCGTCGACATTTCCGGCTCCATGGACCCGGACGAGCAGGAACTGCAACGCGAAGGCTATCTCGGCGCGCTGCGCCACCCGGAGGTGATCCAGGCGATCCGATCCAGTAGCTATGGCCGCATCGCCGTGACCTATGTGGAATGGGCCGGCAATCATTCGGTGCGCGTCGTCGTGCCGTGGATGCCGATCGACGACGATGCGACGGCCGGCCGGTTTGCGGCGCAACTCGCCGCAGCGCCGCTGCGAACGGCCCACGACACCTCGATCAGTGGCGCGCTCGCCTTTTCCGGCGGCCTTTTCGACGGCAACGGTTTTGACGGCGTGCGGCGGGTCATCGACATTTCCGGCGATGGGCCGAACAAGCAAGGCGCGCCGGTGACGGTGGTCCGCGACCTCGTCGTGTCGAAGGGCATTACCATCAATGGCCTGCCGGTGATGCTGAAGCCCAACCACCGCTCGGGGGCATTCGACGTATCCATGCTCGACACTTACTATGAGGACTGCGTCATCGGCGGCTTTGGCGCGTTCATCGTGCCGGTGCGCGCCCTGAACGAGTTTGCGTCGGCGGTGCGGCGCAAGCTGGTGCTGGAAATCGCCGGCCTGACGCCGCGGCCGATTCTGGCGCAGTACACCGAGCGTGCTGCGCGCATGGACTGCTTGATCGGCGAAAAATTGTGGCGCAGGCGTATCTTGGATTGGGATAATTAGACAGTAAGGGAGAACTGGTTCCCGTCTCGATTCGCTGCTGCGCATATGAAGAGGTCTTTGGCCATGGCGCAAAAGGGATTTCGGCTCGGTTTCGTCGTCACGATGCTCGCCGCCGCGTTATGGACCCTGTCGGCGAGCGCCGCCGATGAGCCCGTCGATCTTGAGCTCGTGCTCGCCGTCGACATCTCCTATTCCATGGACCCGGACGAGCTGGAGCTGCAGCGCGACGGCTATGTCGCCGCTCTGCGGCATCCGGAGGTGATCCAGGCGATTCGCTCCGGCGCCTATGGCCGCATTGCGGTAACCTATGTCGAGTGGGCCGGCACCGCATCGGCGCGCACGGTTCTGCCTTGGACGCTGATCGACGGCCAGGACGCCGCCGACGGATTTGCCACAAAGCTTGCAGCCGAGACCTTGCTGCGGGCCCGGCGCACCTCGATCAGCGGCGCGCTCGCCTTTTCCGGTACGCTGTTCGACGGCAACGGTTTCAGCGGCATGCGCCGGGTCATCGACGTCTCCGGCGACGGCGCCAACAATCAGGGCGTGCCTGTGACCGTGGTGCGCGATCGTATCGTCTCGGAGGGGATCACGATCAACGGCCTGCCGGTGATCCTCAAGACCAGAAACCCGAGCGGTTTCTTCGACATCGCCGACCTCGACATCTATTACGAGGACTGCGTCATCGGCGGCTTCGGCGCCTTCATCGTGCCGGTGCGCACGCTGACCGGCTTTGCCGACGCCGTGCGGCGCAAGCTGGTGCTGGAGATTGCCGGTGCACCGCCGCGAGTCGTCCCGGCTCAATTCAGCCAGCGCGTTCCAAGGGTCGATTGCCTGATCGGCGAGAAGATCTGGATGCAGCGCTACCAGTATTGGGACAATTAGCGGACGGAACAGGCCACCTGCCGCCCGGCGCGCATCGACTGCCTGATCGGCGGAAAGTTGTGGCTGCAGTGCTATAAGGTCTGGGAGTAACCGAGGGAAAACTTGGTGCAACCGGAAAGTATTGTTTGACCGAGCGGGGCGCCTAGACAATAGTTTCAGCGGTCATCAGTGGGGGAATCTAGAATTATGCTGCATAACGGATATTTCGCAGCAGCACCGCCGGCGCTCGTTGGCGCTGCAGCGCTGCTAACGCTGGTGAGCTTGCCGGTCAGCGCCGGTCCCGTGACCAGCACCGTCACCTACAAATATTACGATTTTTCCGGCGGCATATATTTGGAAATGCTGCGTTCGATTCTTTGGTACGGACCCACCATCGACAATGATCAGGCGTTTTCCACGCTGAGCACACGATCGAATTGGATGGTGCGCCCGGCAAGCGCGGATTCCTGCCACATCAAGAGCCTGACCTTCGAGCTGAAGCATGTCATGACGCTGCCGCGGCATCACAACGAAAAAAATCTGAGCCCCGCCTTTCGCAAACAGGTCGTCGCTTTCCGTAACAACTTGAAGCGTCACGAGGAGAAGCACCGAGCGATACAAGTGAGCTGTTTTTCCGGCCTGCGCAAACACATCCTGGTGGTGCGCAAAGTCGCCGATTGCAGGGCATATTTGGCGACGATCAGGCGCACTGTCGACAAGTGGGCTCCGACATGCAGCGCACGCCACGCGGCATTCGACAAGAGCGAAGACGCGCTGACAGAAAAGATGCCGCTCGTGCGCCAAGCGCTGCAAGAGATTAACGACCCGAAGGCCAAGGCAAAAACCGCGGGCTGGCTGCACGGGGCAAGATTGCACGCGCGGCGGGCTGTCGACGAGGTCGTCGCAGACGTTAACGGGCGAGACTAAAGCCTTAGTTGTGGGAATTGGACCGCTTGTCACCGGCGATTTTCATCGCAGCGGGCGGGGCCAAAGGCGCTCAGCGTTTCCCGTAGCCGCCGCCCGTCGGCGTCTTGACGATGATCGCTTCGCCGGCCTCGAGCACCGTCTCGTCGCAGCCTTCGAGCCGCTCCATGGTGCCGTTGTTGCGGCGCACCCAGTTCTCGCCGAGCTCGCCCGGTTCGCCTCCCGCCAGGCCGAAAGGTCGTAACCGGCGGTGGCCGGAGAGAATGGCGCACTGCAACTTTTCCAGGAACCGGATGGTGCGCTGGGTGCCGTTGCCGGCATTCCATTTCCCTTTCCCACCGGAGGCCTCGCGGATGTGAAAATCCTCGAGCAGCACGGGATAGCGCAGCTCGAGGATCTCCGGGTCGGTGAGCCTGGAATTGGTCATATGGGTGTGCACCGCGTCGGCGCCGCTAAAGCCGGGGCCGGCGGACGAGCCGGAGCAGATGGTCTCGTAATATTGGTATTTGTCATTGCCGAAAGTGAGGTTGTTCATCGTTCCCTGTGCCGCGGCCATGGCGCCGAGCGCGCCGAACAGCGTGTCGGTCACAGCCTGGCTCGTC
Source organism: Hyphomicrobiales bacterium (assembly GCA_030688605.1). NCBI lineage: Bacteria > Pseudomonadati > Pseudomonadota > Alphaproteobacteria > Hyphomicrobiales > Hyphomicrobiales bacterium. The sequence continues at coordinate 51,749 of JAUYJB010000167.1, read as the reverse complement.
TCGACATTGCCGGCGACGACGGCGGCAGGGTAGGCGGGCGCCAGCATCGAGCCTTCCGGCACGATCAGCCGGATCGGCCTCAGGCAGCCCGCATTCATCGGGATATTGTCGTCGACCATGACGCGGAAAACGTAGAGCACGGCGGCGCGGGTGACCGGCAACGGCGCATTGAAATTGGTCGGCTGCTGGGGGCTGGTGCCGGTGAAATCGACGGTTGCCTCGCGCTTTTCCCGGTCCACCGTAATCTTCACCTTGATGACCGCGCCCTGGTCCATCTCGTATCGGAACGCCGAATCCTTGAGCGCCCCGATGACCCGCCGCACGCTCTCTTCGGCATTGTCCTGGACGTGGCCCATATAGGCGCGCACCACGGCAAGCCCGAACTGGGCGACCATCTTGCCGAGCTCCTGCACGCCCTTCTTGTTGGCGGCGACCTGTGCCTTCAAATCGGCGACATTCTGGATGACGTTGCGGCACGGAAAGGGATGGTCGGTGAGGAGGTCGACCAGCGCCCCCTCGCGGAACCGGCCGCGGTCGACGAGCTTGAAATTGTCGATCAGCACGCCTTCCTCGTCGACATGGGTGGCGCGCGGGCTCATCGAGCCCGGCGTGACCCCTCCGACATCGGCATGGTGGCCGCGCGAGGCGACCCAGAAAAGGATCTGTTGGCCCGCGGTGTCAAAGACCGGGGTACACACCGTGATGTCGGGCAAGTGGGTCCCGCCATTATAAGGTGCGTTGAGGACGAATACGTCGCCTGGCTCAATACGCCCCTTGTTGAGGCGGCTGACGGTTTCGACGCTCTTGTCCATGGAGCCGAGATGCACCGGCATGTGCGGCGCGTTGGCGATCAGCGAGCCGGTCTCGTCGAACACGGCGCAGGAGAAATCCAGCCGCTCCTTGATGTTGACCGAATATGCGGTGTTCTGCAGCGTCACGCCCATCTGTTCGGCGATCGACATGAACAGATTGTTGAACACTTCGAGCATCACCGGATCGGCCTCGGTGCCGATGGCGACGCGCTTCGGCAGCGCCACCGCACGGGTCAGCACGATATGGTCGTAGCGCGTTACCTCCGCTTCCCAGCCCGGCTCGACGACGATGGTCTGGTGCGGCTCGATGATCAGGGCCGGCCCGGCAATGCGGTGGCCGGGCGCGATGTCGGCGCGCAGATAGACCTTCGCCTCGTGCCAGCCGCCGGCCGAGAAGAAGCGCGTCTTGGCCGCCGGCGCGGGCAGCGGCGCGACGGTCGCCTCCAGGACCGGCTCGGTGAATGTCCCGGTGCCGCCAACCGCCTCGACCGACACCGCCTCGACGACGAGCTGCTTGGTCTCGTCGATGAAGCCGAAGCGCGCCTTGTGCGCAGTTTCGAAGAAAGACCGCATCTCGGCGAGGCTAACAATTTTCGGCTTCCCCTTTGAAGAGGAGAGGAAAGCGTCATCGGGTGGCGTAGACTCGCCCGCGCTCACGACCAGGGCGGCATCGGTGCCGGCGTAACGGATATGCGCGCGCACATGCACGGTGACGTCGCTCTCCGGCACCCCCTGACCGACGACCTCTGCGCACGCCTCGGCGCCGAGCCGGCCGGCGGTCTCGGCGAGCGAGGCCAGCGCGGCTTGGGCGAACGGCTCCTCGACCGCCTGCTGGCGGGCGGCGCGAATCTGCGCCAGGCCCATGCCGTAGGCCGACAGCACGCCGGAAAGCGGATGGAGCAGTACGCGGGGAATCGAAAGCGCGTCGGCGGCCAGGCAGGCGTGCTGGCCACCCGCGCCGCCGAAGCAGTTCAACACATAGGACGTGACGTCGTAACCGCGCTCGACCGAGATTTTCTTTATGGCGTTGGCCATATTCTCCACCGCGATCTTGAGGAAGCCGTCGGCGACCTCCTCCGCGCTGCGGCCGTCGCCGATCCGTTCGGCCAGCGCGGCGAAGCGATCACGGACGATCTCCGCGTCGAGCGGCTTATCGGCGTCGGGGCCGAAGATCTTCGGGAAGAACTCCGGCATCAGCTTGCCCATCATGAGGTTGGCGTCGGTGACGGCGAGCGGGCCGCCGCGCCGGTAGCAGGCGGGACCCGGATCGGCGCCGGCGGAATCCGGCCCGACCCGGAAGCGGGCGCCGTCGAAATGCAGCACCGAGCCGCCGCCGGCCGCCACCGTGTGGATCAGCATCATCGGCGCGCGCATTCTGACGCCGGCGACCTCGGTCTCGAAGGTGCGCTCATATTCGCCGGAAAAATGCGAGACATCGGTCGAGGTGCCGCCCATGTCGAAGCCGATGACCTTTTCGAAACCGGCAAGCCGCGCCGTCTCGACCATGCCGACCACCCCGCCTGCGGGGCCGGAAAGGATAGCGTCCTTTCCTTGAAACAGATTGGCGTCGGTCAGCCCGCCCGACGACTGCATGAACATGAGCCGCGGACGTGCGTCTTCCGGCTTGTTTTCCTCCTGTTGTTTCGTTCCGGTCGCGTCCGAAGCCTCTCCTCGGGCTGGCCTCCGGCCGGACTCGTGGGGACACTCCTCGCCTCTTGTCTCCGCCCCCAAATCCTCGGCCACCTGGCGAACATAGCGGCGCAGGATCGGCGAGAGATATGCGTCGACCACGGTGGTGTCGCCGCGGCCGACGAGCTTGATGAGCGGGATGACCTGGTGGCTCGACGAGACCTGGGTGAAGCCGATTTCGCGGGCAAGCTCGGCCACCTTCCGCTCGTGCTCGGGATGGTGGTAGGCGTGCATGAAGACGATGGCCGCGGCACGGATGCCAGCGTCGAACGCCGCCTGCAGATCCTTCCGCGCGGCAGCAAGATTGAGCGGCGTCTCAATGGTCCCGTCGGCGCGAACGCGCTCTTCGACCTCGACCGCCCGCTCGTACAGCATCTGCGGCTTGACGATGGCGCGGGCGAAGATCTTCGGCCGCGCCTGATAGCCGATCCTCAGCGCGTCGCGAAAACCGCGTGTCGTCACCAGCACGGTCCGGTCGCCCTTGCGCTCGAGAAGCGCGTTGGTGGCGACGGTGGTGCCCATCTTCACCACGCCGAGGAGTTCGCCCGGCACGGCCGCGTCTGGCGCGACGCCAAGGATCCTGCGGATGCCTTCGACCGCGGCGTCGCTGTATTTTTCCGGATTCTCCGACAGCAGCTTTTCGGTGCGGATGGCGCCGTCGCCCGCGCGCCCGACGATGTCGGTAAAGGTGCCGCCGCGGTCGATCCAGAAATCCCACTTGGCCGACATCAGTCCCTCGTTTCCGTCGAGTCTCCGCCTTTACAGGAGCGTCGCGAAGCGCTTGACTCCCTTGCCAGGGCGTTCCTCCTCGGCGCGGGGCGCCAATGCACAAGGAAAATCACAATGCTTGCATTTCGTCAACGAATTATAGATAATTTCTAATCGTTAATTTCGTGCGGCTCCACTGATCCATCAGGAAGGTCAATTCAGGGAGGACATCATGAACAGGATGATACGTTGGGCCACCGCCGGGGCGCTTACGCTCGGCCTGTCTTTTCCGGCATTCTCCCAAACCAAGTGGGACATGCCGACGCCTTACGGCGAAACAAACTTCCATACGCAGAATATCATCAAGTTTGCCGAGGACGTGAAGGCGGCGACCAACGGCGAGCTTACGATAGCGGTTCATTCCGGGGGTTCGCTGATCAAGCATCCCGAAATCAAGAACGCGGTCCGCTCCGGGCAGGTGGCGATCGGTGAATTTCTGTTATCCACGCTGGCCAACGAGAACCCTGTCTTCGGTATCGATTCAGTGCCATTTCTGGCCAACAGCTACGATGCCGCGGCCAAGCTGTGGAACGCGTCGCGTGAAAGGACCGAGGATGCGTTGGCGAAGCAGGGTTTGACGATCCTGTTTGCCGTGCCGTGGCCGCCACAGGGCGTCTATGCCAAGAAGGAACTCAACACCATTCAGGACCTGAAGGGGGTTAAGTTCCGGGCCTACAACGCGGCGACGGAGCGCTTGGCGCAACTTGCCGGCGCGGTGCCGACGCAGATCGAGGTGCCTGACATTCCCCAGGGCTTCGCCACGGGCCGGGTCGATGCCATGATTACTTCGCCCTCGACCGGCGTGAACTCGAAAGTGTGGGATTTCCTGTCGCACTACTACGATACGCAGGCATGGCTACCGAAGAACATCGTGGTCGTGAACAAGGATGCCTTCGCCTCGCTCGACGGGGCGACGCGCAACGCCCTGCTCGATGCGGCCAAGGCAGCGGAGACGCGCGGCTGGAAGGCCTCCAAGCAGGAGACTGCGACCCAGACAAAGACGCTGGCCGACAATGGGCTCAACGTCGCCAAGCCGTCGGAGGCGCTCGCCGCGTCGATGCGCGAAATCGGCGAGACCATGACGCAGGAATGGCTCAAGAACGCCGGCGCGGACGGCGAGGCCGTTATCGACGGCTACAAGGCCATGTAGTCTCCGCTCTACCGAATGGATCCGGGCGGGCCGGCAAGCCTGCCCGGAGAATCGGAGTTGCAGTGAGAGGTCGCGGCCATGCGGCACGCCCTGGAGACGCTTTACGCGCTGAGCCGCGGGCTCGCGGCGCTGTTTCTGGCGCTGATACTGGTGACGGTTCTGGCGCAGGTCGGGTTGAATGTGCTCGATGCGGCCGTCGAGTTCGCGAGCGGCAACGCGATCGGATTGCTCATTCCCTCCTATGCCGACTTCGCCGGCTATTTCCTGGCGACGGGGACGTTTTTCGCTCTCGCCGGGAGCTTCCGCAGCGGCGCCCATATCCGGGTCAGTCTCTTCCTTACCCGGTTGCCTGACGGGGCGCGGCGTGCCTGCGAGATATTCAGCGCCGGCTTTGCCTTTGCCTTTGTCATCTATTTTCTCGTCTTTGCCGCCCGGTTGACCGCCGAATCCCGGCGGTTCGGTGACCTCTCTTCCGGGCTCGTTGCCATTCCGATCTGGGTTCCGCAGCTTGCGATGACCCTGGGGCTGGCAGCTCTGGCAGTCGCAACCGGAGATTCACTGGTCACCTTGCTCAAGGGGGGCAAGCCGCCCTACACGGAAACCGAGGCGGAGTTTCGCCAGCTGATGGAGGAGTAGGGCGGATGGGGGACATCGGCTTAGCGCTCGGCCTCATCGTCCTGCTCTTCGCGCTGCTCGCCAGTGGCGTCTGGGTGGCCTTCTCGCTGTTTGCGGCGGGGTTTGCGGCGTTGCTGCTATTCTCCACCGCGCCAGTCGGAAAGGTGCTGGCCACGTCGGTCTGGAGCGTGTCTGCGGAATGGTCGCTGGCGGCCCTGCCGCTGTTCATCTGGATGGGCGAGATCTTGTTCCGCTCGCGGCTCTCAGGCGATTTGTTTTCGGGTCTGGCGCCGTGGCTTGGCCGGCTGCCGGGTCGGTTGCTGCATGTCAATATCCTCGGCTGCGCCCTGTTCGCGGCCGTATCGGGCTCTTCGGCGGCGACCTGCGCCACCGTCGGCAAGGTCTCCATCCCCGAACTCATGCGGCGCGGCTATGACGAGAAGATGGTGATCGGGACGATCGCCGGCTCGGGCACGCTCGGCCTGCTGATCCCCCCCTCGATCATCCTGATTGTCTACGGCGTGGCGACCGAGGAATCGATTGCCCGACTGTTCATTGCCGGCGTGGTGCCCGGCGCGGTCGTGATCGCACTTTACATGGCCTATGTGATGGTCTGGTCCGGCCTCAACCGTGAACGGTTTCCGGAGCCGGAGCCGCGCGTCGGTTTCGTGGAGCGGGCGTGGGCCTCGCGTCGCCTGATCCCGGTCGCCCTGCTTATAGCCGGCGTGATCGGGTCGATCTATACGGGGCTGGCAAGCCCCACCGATGCGGCGGCGGTCGGCGTGGCGCTAGCGTTGTTTCTGGCCTGGACCCACGGCGATCTCAGCGCCAAGAACTTCCTCGCCGGGCTGACTGGCGCCACCATGACGTCGTGTATGATCGCTTTCATTCTGGCAGGCGCGGCCTTTCTCTCGGTTTCGATGGGCTATGCGGGGCTGCCGCGCGCCCTGGCCGCCTGGATCGGGTCGTTCAACCTGAGCCCCTTTGCGCTGATCGCGGCACTGACCGCGTTCTTCATTATCCTGGGATGTTTTCTCGATGGCATTTCCATCGTCGTCCTGACCACCGCGGTCATCCTGCCGATGATCGAGGCCGCCGGCATCGACCCTATCTGGTTCGGCATCTATCTGGTGCTCGTTGTGGAGATGAGCCAGATCACGCCGCCGGTCGGGTTCAATCTGTTCGTGCTGCAGGGGCTGACGGGGCGCAACATTCTGCAGGTCGCGGTTGCGGCCCTGCCGTTCTTTCTGTTGCTGATCGTGGCGGTCGCATTGCTCGTGGCGGTGCCCGATCTGGCCCTCTGGTTGCCCCGCACCATGCTTGAGAGATAGGCGCGCGGTTCGCGCGCCGATTAATGGGAGGATGCCATGCATGCCATGCAAGACGAGAACAACACGGAGCGGGCAACGGCGTCAGCTGAGATCGGGCCCATCGTGTCGTCGACACATCTCGCCGCCGGGGCCTCGCCGGGCCTGAGCGAGGTGGAGTTTGGGCTCATCCTGGCGCAATTCGCCTTCGGCCGCTGGATGGTGCGCGCGATGGCGGCGGCCGGAGTGTCAGGACTCGCACCGCTGGACGTGCTGGTTCTGCATAATGTCGCTCATCGCGGACGGCCGAAGAAGCTTGCCGACATCTGCCATGTGCTTTCCGTCGAGGACACGCACACGGTTGCCTATTCGATCAAGAAGCTCGAACGGATGCGGCTTGTACGAAGCCGGCGCGAAGGCAAGGAAAAGGTCGTGGAGGTTACGCAGTCCGGCGGCGAGGCCTGCACCCGATATGCGAGGGTGCGCGAGCAACTGCTGGTCGCAGCGGTGAAGTCGACAGGCCCTGACGAGGAGATGCTGCGCCAGCTCGGCAGCTTCCTGCGTGCGCTGTCCGGCCACTACGACCAGGCCGCGCGGGCCGCGACCTCGCTTTGAAGCGAAAGGCAAAGCGTGAATACATACCCCTCGCCAGTTTTGCGCCGAGTCACGTAAGTTGGCCGCCATGACCACCTGGGGACGCATTGGTGAGATCGCCAGCCGCGTGGCGCAGGGCACCGGTTTGGGCCCGCTCGTCGACCGGTTGATCGAGACGGTCTCGAACTACGGCTCCGCCGATGGGCGCCGGCGCGTCGCCTTCTCTGTCGCCATGATCGCGCTCGCTGCAAAGATGGCCAAGGCGGATGGCGTCGTCGCCAGCTCGGAGGTGGACGCCTTCCGTGACCTGTTCGCGGTGCCCGAGGGCGAGGAGGCGAATGTCAAGCGCCTGTTCGATCTCGCCAAGCAAGACATTGCCGGTTTCGAGATCTATGCAAAGCGCATTCGCGATCTCTATCCGGACGGTGAGGAAATCCTCGAGGATATCATTGACGGGCTGTTCCAGATCGCCAAGGCCGACGGCATCGTGCATGAGCGCGAGCTTGGCTTTCTTTCCCGGGTGGCGGAGATTTTCGGCATCGACGAGACCTGCTTCGAGCAGATCGCCGCGCGCCATGTACGCGCTCGGGATCGCGACCCCTATCTCGTACTCGGCATCTCGCGCGAGGCCAGTGGCGCCGAGATCAAGCGCCATTATCGGAAGCTTGTGGCCGAACACCATCCCGACCGGCTGATCGCCCGCGGCGTGCCGGTGGAATTCGTGAGCATTGCCAACGACCGTTTGGCGGCGATCAACGAAGCCTATGAACGCATCGCCAAGGAGCGCAGGCTTTGAGCCTTGCGGCCGATACGCGGCTTGCAGACGAGGTCCGGCCTTCGCCGAACCACAATATGCGCCGCGGCGGGGCCGAGCCCGACATGCTGCTTCTGCACTATACCGGCATGCCGGACGCGCTCGGCGCGCTCGAATGGCTGTGCGACCCGGCTTCCGAAGTGAGCTGCCATTATTTCGTCTTCGAGGACGGGGGCATCGTCCAGCTCGTCGCCGAGGCACGCCGCGCCTGGCACGCGGGCATCGCTGCCTGGGCCGGCGAACAGGACATCAATTCCTGCTCCATCGGCGTTGAGATCGCCAATCCCGGCCATGACGGTGGCTACCCGGACTTTCCCGAGGCGCAGATGCAGGCGGTGGAAGCGCTGTGCCGCGATATCGTGGAACGCCGCGCCATTGCGCCGCAACGGGTGCTGGCCCATTCCGACGTGGCGCCCCGGCGCAAGAGCGATCCGGGCGAGAAGTTCGATTGGGCGCGGCTTGCGCGCGCCGGCGTCGGGCTGTGGATCGAGCCTGCGCCGATCCTGACCGGTGACGATCTTGGGCCTGGCGATGCCGGTCCTGTCATCGCCGGGCTGCAGCGCGATCTCGTCCGCTTCGGCTACGCGCTGACGGTCAACGCCGTCTTCGACGAAGCGACGGGCGACGTGGTGGCCGCCTTCCAGCGGCATTTCCGCCAGGTAAAAGTCGACGGGCGGGCTGACTCTTCGACAATTGAGACATTGCGGTCGTTGCTTCGGCAAGTTTTTGGTGAAATTGATTCAAATTGAGAATAGCTTTTAGGCATCTTTTTGCAACATCACGCCGAAAATATCTCAGTTACAAATTATGTATTCGATTTGAACAGTAAAAACGTTAAGTATTTTGGCAATCGATTCCATGAAATGGTCACATTAATGCCTTATTTACCACAATATTGCACCCAGATCACCGCTTACGTCGTGCGGCCATCGCACTTCAACAAAAGGAGATCCGGATGCAAATAGGGTATGTGCGTAACCTCGGTATTGGCGCCGTCATGGCGGCTGTGCTGCTGGCCTTTCCGCCAGCGGTCGCGGCAAAAGGATTTCGGGGCGATCCATCGGCGCCGGTCGGCGCGGCTTCACCGTTCGGCGCTGACGAGACTTCGCCAATGTCGGGTATTGAGGGATCCTCGGCGCATCTCCGCGCACTGGTCGCCAACCACGCCCGCCGCCACGGCGTTCCAGTGGCGTTGGCTCGCGCGGTGGTACGGCTGGAAAGCAACTACAATCCACGCGCCCGTGGGCGGGCCGGCGAGATCGGCCTGATGCAGATCAAGCCTCAGACCGCGCGCGGCATCGGCTTCACGGGCAGCGCGCGAGCACTTTACGATCCGGACACCAATCTGCGCTGGGGCATGAGCTATCTCGGAACCGCCTACAAGCTCGCGGGCGGCAGCGTGTGCGGCACGATCCTGCGTTACAATGCCGGCCACTATGCTAAGCGCATGACCAGGACCAGCCGGCTGTATTGCAGCAGGGTCCAGGCTCTCATGGGCCGCGGCAGCGCTGGCGCCGAGGCATCCTAGGGCATTTGCCGCCAGGCCCGGCCTCTTGACGTTGCCGGATATGGGTTCATATTGATAAGTGTCAGTTGGCCGGGCGGCCGCTCTGTAAGTTGGCGCGTAATTGCCGGCGGAGAGGAAAGTCCGGGCTCCACGGAAACACGGTGCCGGGTAACGCCCGGCGGGGGCAACTCCAGGGAAAGTGCCACAGAAAGTAAACCGCCGCGCCCCCCATTGCGGGATGCGCGGCAAGGGTGAAAGGGTGCGGTAAGAGCGCACCGCGCCCCTGGCGACAGGGGTGGCACGGCAAACCCCACCGGGAGCAAAACCGAATAGGGATGGCACGGGACGTTCGCGTTCCAGGCTGGTTTCGGGCCGCCGTCCGGGTTGGTTGCTTGAGGCGTCCGGCAACGGGCGTCCCAGATGAATGGCCGCCATGCGGGCTCGCCCGCATACAGAACCCGGCTTACAGGCTGGCTGACGCTCAGAAAATGCGAATGGCGCCCCCGCCCGGAAACGAGCGGGGGCGCCGCCATTTTCGCCTGGCTCACGTGCCGTTACGGGTCGTTAACGAACCACCTTTACCATCCATTGATGATAAGTAACGCGTTTCAGCCCACTGGGGCGTCGATTTATTGACGCCCACAGAATCCCATGATATCCCATAGTATCCCGTCAGCCGTGATGGAGCGTTGCGCGGCGGTCTGGGCTAAGTCGCGCGCCATTTGCGACTGCACGGCGCAAATCCGCAGCCTTGACGTTGGGGGGAACAGGCCCAGCGGAACAAGGGAAGGCCAGTAGCGTTGAGGGGGCGATGGACCATTTCGTGTCCACACACACCAACCGGATCGATGCCAAGGGCCGCGTGTCTGTCCCTGCGTCCTTCCGCAACATCCTCGCCAAGGAATCGTGCGAGGGCGTGTTCTGCTACCCGGCGCTGGACGAGGAGGCGCTCGACGCCGGAGGCAACCGGTTGATCGAGACCATCCACAGCCTGCTCGACAATCTCAATCCCTATTCGGACGAGCGCGATCATCTGGCAACCGCCCTGTTCGGTGTCAGCGAGATGCTGAGGCTCGATGCCGACGGGCGGGTGATCCTGTCCGAACGGCTGAAGGTCCATGCCGGGATTGCCGATGCCGTCACCTTCGTCGGTCTCGGATACAAATTTCAGATTTGGGAGCCTGGCCGTTTCGAGGCGTATCTGGCCGAGGGACGCGACCGGCTCCGTGAGCTCAAGCAGCTTCTTGGTGCGGCAAGGCGCTCCGGCGCCGGTCCAACAGGAGGACGGGAATGATGGCGGGCCGCGGCACGAAATGGGGTGTCGCTGGCGGACCGGCCCGCCACGTTCCCGTATTATTAAGCGAGGTGATCGAGGCCATCGCGCCCAGGGACGGCGGCATCTATGTCGATGCCACCTTTGGCGCCGGCGGCTATACGCGCGCCTTTCTCGATGCCGCCATCTGCACCGTGCTGGCGCTCGACCGCGACCCGCAGGCCACGAGAGCGGGGGCCGCTCTTGCGCGGGCCTATCCGGATCGGCTGATCCTGCGCGAGGGGTGCTTTTCCGACCTTGGCATCCATGTCGCCGCGGCGGGTCTCGGCAGCGTCGATGGAGTGGCCTTCGACATCGGCGTCTCCTCGATGCAGCTCGAAACGCCTGAACGCGGATTCTCCTTTCTCCAGGACGGGCCGCTCGACATGCGCATGGGGGAGACGGGCGCGACTGCGGCCGATGTGGTCAATGGCCTGGCGGAAGCGGATCTCGCGAGGATCATCCGCGTTCTGGGGGAAGAGAAGCGCGCCAGGGCGATTGCCAGGGCGATCGTGGAGGAACGCGAAACTCAGCCGATCGTCCGCACGGCCGCGTTGGCGAGACTTGTATCGCGGGTGGTCGGCGGGCGGGCCGGCCAGCGTATCCATCCGGCAACACGCACCTTTCAGGCTCTGCGCGTCTACGTAAATCGCGAATTGGAGGAACTTGCCGGCGGCCTGTTTGCGGCCGAAGCGGTGCTTGGCGAGGGCGGGCGGCTTGCCGTCGTCGCCTTTCATTCGCTGGAAGACCGTATCGTCAAGCGCTTCTTCGCCTTGGCATCGGGCCGTGGCGAGTCCGTCTCGCGTCACGTTCCGAAAAAAGCAGCGCCGACCGCGGCGACCTTCAAGGCGCTTTTCCGCGGCGCCAAGACGCCAACGCCCGAGGAGATAACCGCCAATCCGCGCGCCCGCTCTGCCCGCCTGCGCGCCGCAAGCCGCACCGCGGCGCCGGCGCGGCCGATCCGGCTCGAAGGGCTCGGTCTTCCCGAGCTGGCGCCGCTGCCGCAGTATGAGGGAGTACATTCGCAATGATCCGCATCGTCAACCTCGTCGCCATCATGGCGGTCATCCTGAGCTCCTTTGCACTCTACCGCGTCAAATACGAAGCCGTCAGCGATGCCAAGAAAGTGGCCGCGCTGCGCGCGGAGATTGCCGCCGAAGAGGATACGATCGCGGTTCTCAATGCGGAATGGAGCCACCTCAACCAGCCGGGACGTCTGCAGGGGCTTTCGGACCGCTATCTCGATCTCAAGCCCGTCGACGTGCACCAGATCATCACCTTGCAGGACCTGCCTCAGCGGCCGAGCGAACCGGACCCCTATGGCGACGCGCGGTCGCTTGGCGGCTTTGCCGGCGGCGGCACGACGATGGTCCGCTGACGGGAGACGGAAGTAACCATGAGTAAGGGGGAAATAGGAGTGGTGGAACGCAAGGATCCGAGGCGGGGGGCCGCGAACCGGGGCGAGAGGGAAGGGGGCAAGGCCCGGGTCGTTCTGACCATGGGCTTCTTCATCTGTTGCTATGCGGCGGTTGCATTGCGGCTAATCCTGTTGACGGCCGCGCCGCAAACGGCCGAGGCGCAGGGTTACAGCGCCGAGCAGGCGCTAAACGCCAGCCGTCCCGACATCCTCGACCGCAACGGCGAGATTCTGGCCACCGACATCAAGACGCCATCCCTTTACGCCGACCCGCGCCAAATCGTCGACGTCGACGATGCCGTCGATCAGCTCACCGCGCTGCTGCCCGATCTCGACGGCAACCAGCTGCGCGCGGACCTCAAGTCGGACCGCGCCTTCGTGTTCGTGCGCCGCGAGATGACTCCGGCGCAACAGGCGGCAGTGCATGAATTGGGCATCCCGGGCCTCGGCTTCGTTGAGGAAAGCCGACGCATCTATCCCGCAGGCCCGACGGCAAGCCATATTCTCGGCCATGTCAGCATCGACAATGTGGGGCTTGCCGGTATCGAGAGGTATATCGATTCACATGGTCTTGCGGCGCTTCAACAGGCGGGTTTGGCAACCGGCCACGAACAACGGCCGCTCAGCCTTTCAATCGATCTCCGGGTTCAGTATGCGCTACGAACCGAGCTTGTTGCAGCGCAGGACAGGTTCCAGGCCAAGGCGGCGAGCGGCGTCGTGCTCAACGCCCACACCGGCGAGATCGTTGCCCTGGCTTCGCTGCCCGACTACGACCCCAATGACGGCGCCAGCGCGCTCGATCCCGACCGGCTCAACCGGGTCACCGGCGGCGTCTTCGAATTGGGCTCGACGCTGAAGGTGTTCACTGTCGCCATGGCACTCGACGAGGGCACGGCAACGCTGAACGATTCCTATGACGCCAGCAAACCGATCCGCATCGCCTCCTTTACGATCGACGATTATCACGGCAAGCATCGCTGGCTTAGCGTTCCGGAAATCTTCATCTATTCGTCCAATATCGGCGCGGCGCGGATGGCGCTCGACGTCGGCGTCGAGCGCCACCAGGCGTTCTTGCGCCGCCTCGGCCTCATCGGCCGGCTCGAGAGTGAGCTGCCCGAAACGGCAGCGCCGCTAGTGCCCGCCAAATGGAGCGAGATCACCACGATGACGGCAGCCTTCGGCCACGGCATCTCCGTGACGCCACTGCAGGTGGCAAGCGGCGTCGCAGCGCTGGTCAATGGGGGTTATCTCGTGTCCCCGACCTTGCTGCCCCGCAGCCGTAGCGAGGCACGGGCGCAGGCCGTGCCCGTGGTCAAGGAACGCACCAGCCGGGCGATGCGCTATCTCATGCGCCTCAACGTGGAGGCCGGAACCGCGACAAAGGCCGACATCGAGGGCTTTCGCCTGGGCGGTAAGACTGGCACGGCCGAGAAGATTGTGAATGGCACGTATGCACGCAACAAGCTCTTGACCTCGTTCGTCGGCGTCTTTCCGAGCGACGATCCGGAATTTGTCGTGCTCGTTGTGCTTGACGAACCGCATGGAACGGCGGAAACCAGGGGCTATGCGACTGCCGGGTGGAACGCGGCGCCGACCACCGCGCGCATCGTCGGGCGGATCGCGCCGATGCTAGGCGTTGCGCCGCGCTTCGATCGCCCGGAGGGTGGTGCCACGCGGGCGATACAGGTGTCTTACTGAGTTCCTGTCGGCGGAGGGGGTCTGCCGGCGGGAGGACTGGCTACGCACATGACCGAAGAACGGCCAAAATATGAACTTGGGAGCGCTTGTCGAAGACAGCCGGAGGGTATCCTCCGCCTGGCGAAAAATTGAGATCACGGGCTTGACGGCGGACAGCCGCGAGGTGGCGCCCGGACATCTGTTCGCGGCGATCGCCGGCGCGCGGGCCGACGGCGCGCGCTTCATCCCCGATGCCTGCCGGCGCGGCGCGGCGGCCGTGCTCGTCGGGCCACAGGTCACCGGCGCGGCGACCCTCGGCGTGCCGATGATCAGGGTCGACAATCCGCGCCGAGCGCTGGCCGTGGCTGCGGCCCGCTTCTATGGCCGCCAGCCCGATATCATGGCCGCCGTCACCGGAACCAACGGCAAGACGTCGGTAACGTCCTTCTTGCGCCAGATCTGGCGGCGCGCAGGCCACGCGGCGGCAAGCATCGGCACGGTCGGCGTTGTGGTCGACGGCGCGATGCAAGCGTTGCAGCACACGACGCCCGACCCGGTGGCGCTGCACCGGCTGTTGCGCGATCTCGCCGATGAGGGCATTACCCACGCGGCAATGGAAGCCTCCAGCCACGGACTTGCCCAATACCGTATCGACGGGGTGCAGTTTGCCGCGGCCGGCTTCACCAATATCAGCCGCGACCATCTCGATTATCACGAAACCTTCAATGACTATTTGGCACAGAAGCTGCGTCTGTTCACCGAGGTTCTGGCCGGCGGCGCCACAGCAGTGGTGAACGCCGACAGCAGCCATGCTTCGGCTGTGGTCGAGGCTGCTCGCAGGCGCCGCATTTCCTGTCTAACGGTCGGCGAGCGCGGCGAGGCGCTCAAGCTTGTCGCCCATGCGCGTGCCGACCTCGGCCAGGCTCTGACGGTCGTCGACGGGGACGATGAGGAACATCGAGTGATGCTTCCGCTGGTCGGCGATTTCCAGACCGCGAATGCGCTTGTCGCAGCCGGTCTTGCGATGGCCACTGGGATTCCGGTAGGTGAGGCGTTGGCCGCGTTCGGCACGCTCGAAGGCGCCAAGGGGCGGCTCGAAAAGATTGCCGAGACGCCGGAAGGCGCCGCCGTCTTTGTCGACTATGCGCACACGCCCGACGCCTTGAAGACGGTGCTACGGACCTTGCGGCCCTACACCAGGCGCCGCCTGATCGTGGTGTTCGGCGCTGGCGGCGACCGTGACAAGGGCAAGCGGCCGATGATGGGCAAGGTCGCCGCCGCCCTTGCCGATATCGCCATCGTTACCGACGACAATCCGCGCGGCGAGGACGCCGCCGCGATCCGCGCCGAGATTCTGGCGACGGCGCCGGAGGCGATCGAGATCGGCGATCGGCGTACGGCGGTGGCCGCCGGCGTGCGGATGCTGCGCGCCGGCGACGTTCTGCTGGTTGCCGGAAAGGGCCACGAGGCCGGTCAGATCGTTGGCGATGAGGTCATCCCATTCTCCGATCACGAGGCGGTCTTGGCAGCCCTCGAGCAGGTGGATGCTCGTGCCTGAGCGCGACGAGCTCTGGTCGCTCACCGATATCATTGCGGCAACCGGCGGACGGCTGACCGGAAATCCGCCGCAAGGTATTTTCGGCATTTCGATCGACAGCCGCACGATTGGTCCGGGTGAAGCCTTTTTCGCCATTCGCGGGTCGGAGCGCGACGGCCATGCCTTTGCCGCCACCGCGCTCGACAAGGGCGCGGCGCTCGCCGTCGTGGCCGAGGACAAGGCCGCCGAGATCGCCGGGGCGCCGCTGCTGGTGGTCCCCGATCCGCTGGAAGCGCTCGAAAATCTCGGCCGCGCGGCGCGGGCGCGCAGCCCGGCGCAGGTGATTGCGGTAACGGGAAGCGTCGGCAAGACCAGCACGAAGGAGATGCTGCGCGTGGCGCTCTCACCGAGCGGTGAGACCCACGCGTCGGCTGCCTCCTACAATAATCAGTGGGGGGTGCCTTTGTCGCTGGCGCTGTTGCCGCCGACGGCCCACTTCGCGATATTCGAGGTCGGCATGAACCATCCCGGAGAGATCCTTCCGCTTGCCCGCATGATCCGGCCGCATATCGCCATCGTTACAGCGGTTGAGCCCGTGCATCTGGAATTTTTCGCCGCGCTCGACGACATCGCAGCAGCGAAGGCGGAAATATTCGTCGGACTGGAACCGGGCGGTGCGGCAATCCTCAATCGCGACAATGCCTATTTCGATTTTCTCACCGAACGCGCCCGCACCGCCGGCGCCGGCCGGGTCGTCGGTTTCGGCGAGGATGAGCGCGCCGACGCGCGCGCCGCCAAATTGTCGCTGCACGCCGAGTGTTCGGCGGTCAGCGCCGACATTTTGGGCACTCGCGCAACCTACAAAATCGGCGCGCCCGGCAAGCATCTCATTCTCAATTCGCTCGCCGTGCTGGCGGCTGTGCAACTTGTCGGCGGCAACCTTGCCCGCGGGGCTCTGGCGCTCGGCGCCTGGCGAGCGCCAGACGGGCGCGGACGGCGCCTCGACTTTTCGACCCGGCTCGGTCCGGTGAGCCTCATCGATGAGAGTTACAATGCCAATCCCGCTTCGATGCGCGCGGCCATCGCCACCCTCGGCCAGGCTCAGCCGAGCGGCAACGGCCGCCGTATTGCCGTGCTCGGCGACATGTTGGAGTTGGGAGAGGCCGCCCCACGCCTGCATGCCGAGCTCGCCGATGCTCTGGCCGACGCCGGTGTCGATCTGGTCTATACGGCCGGGCCGATGATGGCCGCCCTGCGCGAGGCGTTGCCGCCGGCGCTCAGGGCCGGGCACGCGAAACAGGCGGACGGTCTGGCTGAGCTGTTGGAGCGTGATGTCCGTCCCGGCGACGTGGTGATGATAAAGGGCTCGCTCGGCAGCTGCATGGCGCCATTGGTTGCCGCTCTTGAGCGCCATCTCGTGGTCAGGTACGAAGCTAGAACATTTGCCGGGGGGGCCGCGAATTGAGGACAGGATGCTTTATCTACTCGGGCAACTGAGCGATCAGTTTCAGCTCTTCAATCTGTTTCGCTATATCACTTTTCGCACCGGCGGCGCCATCGTCACCGCGCTGCTGTTCGTGTTTCTGTTCGGCCCCGGCATCATCTCCATGCTGCGCGTGCGCCAGGGCAAGGGCCAGCCGATCCGCGACGACGGCCCGCAGAACCACCTCCTCTCCAAGCAGGGGACGCCGACCATGGGCGGCCTGATGATCCTAACGGGGGTCACCGTGTCGACGCTGCTGTGGGCCAACCTGTCCAACCCCTATGTGTGGGTCGTTTTGTTCGTCACGCTCTGCTACGGCACTATCGGGCTATACGACGACTATCTGAAGGTCTCCCGTGCCTCGGCGCGCGGCTTTCCGGCCAGGGCCAAACTTACCGCCGAGGTCGTCATCGCCGCGCTCGCCACCTTGGCCATCATCTCGGTGGTCGAGGAGCCTTACGCCATGTCCTTGGCGCTGCCCTTCTTCAAAGGGCTGTTCATCGACCTTGGCTGGTTTTTCGTCGCCTTCGCCGTCTTCGTCATCGTCGGGGCCG
Source organism: Hyphomicrobiales bacterium (assembly GCA_030688605.1). Lineage (NCBI taxonomy): Bacteria > Pseudomonadati > Pseudomonadota > Alphaproteobacteria > Hyphomicrobiales > Hyphomicrobiales bacterium. The sequence goes on along the minus strand of JAUYJB010000167.1, from coordinate 34,513 downwards.
GCAATTCGGTGAACCTCACCGATGGGCTCGACGGGCTGGCCATCGTCCCGGTCATGATCGCTACGGCGAGCTTCGGGTTCATCGCCTACCTGGTCGGCAACGCAGTGTTTTCCGAATATCTCCAGGTCACTTTCGTTTCCGGCACCGGCGAGCTCGCGGTGCTGTGCGGGGCGCTGATCGGCGCCGGCCTCGGCTTTTTGTGGTTCAACGCTCCGCCTGCGATGATCTTCATGGGCGATACCGGCTCGCTGGCGCTAGGCGGCGCGCTTGGTACCATCAGCGTCGCCACCAAACATGAGCTGGTGCTGGCCCTCATCGGCGGGTTGTTCGTGCTTGAGGCGGTGTCGGTCATCGTCCAGGTCGTTTCCTTCAAGATGACCGGCAAGCGGGTGTTCCGCATGGCCCCGCTGCATCACCATTTCGAGCAAAAGGGTTGGGCGGAATCGACGATCGTGGTGCGCTTCTGGATCATTGCCGTCGTTCTCGCGCTGATCGGCCTGTCGTCCCTGAAACTGCGGTAACACCATGGTGCCGGTCACCTCATTCGCCGGGCGCGTGGTCGCGGTGTTCGGGCTCGGCCTGAGCGGAATTGCGTCGGCGCGGGCGCTGGTCGCCGGCGGTGCCAAGGTGCTGGCCTTCGACGACGACGGTGGGCACCGTGCGGCGGCCGAGGCCGAGGGCATCGCGATTGCCGATCTGAAGGCTGCCGATTGGTCGGCCATTTCGGCGTTGGTGCTTAGCCCCGGCGTGCCGCTCACGCATCCCGAGCCGCACTGGTCGGTGCGGCTCGCCCGCCAGGCGAAGGCGGAAGTGATCGGCGACACCGAGCTCTTCGAGCGCGAGCGGGCGGCGCGGGCGCCAAAATCCCGCCTCGTCGCCGTTACCGGCACCAATGGCAAGTCGACCACCGCCGCCCTTATCGCCCATATAATAAAGACGGCACGTCGGTCGGTCGGGCTTGGCGGCAATATCGGCGTGCCGGTGCTGGCACTCGACGAGGTGAGCGATGCGACCATCTACGTCATTGAATATTCCTCCTATCAGATCGACCTGACGCCGAGCCTTGCGCCGGATGTCGGCGTGCTCTTGAACCTCGCTGAGGACCATCTCGACCGCCACGGCAGCTTTGCCGGCTATGCGGCGATCAAGGCACGGCTGGCCGAGGCGGCGGCGCGCAAGGGCATGGCAATCGTCGGCGCTGATGATGCGGAATGCCGGGCAATTGCCGATGCCATTGAAAAAGGCGGCGGCCGGCTGATACGCATTTCCAATCGCGACGCGGTCACGCGCGGTGTCTTCGCGCGCGGCGGGCGCCTTTATCAGAGTCTCGGCGACAGCGTCCAGGAGGTCGCCGACATCTCACGCGCGGGCAGTCTGCGCGGCGCCCACAATTGGCAGAACGCTGCGGCGGCCTTCGCGGCTGCCCGCGTGCTCGGGGTGGCTGCGGATCAAATCGTGCGGGCGCTTCACTCCTTTCCAGGTCTTGCCCACCGCATGGAGGAGATCGGCCGCATTGGCGCGGTCCTGTTCGTCAACGATTCCAAGGCGACCAATGCCGACGCGGCGGCCCGCGCTCTGGATTGTTTCGATACCATCTACTGGATCGCCGGCGGCAGGCCCAAATCGGGCGGCATCTCGTCGCTTGGCGAATATTTCCCCAAGATCGCCCACGCCTATCTGATTGGCGAGGCGGCGGACGCATTTGCCAAGACGCTCGCCGGAAAGGTGGCGTTTACCATAAACGGCGATGTTGAGAGCGCGGTGCGCCAGGCTGCCGCCGATGCGGCGCAAAGCCGAGCCGCGCAACCGGTGGTCCTGTTGGCGCCGGCCTGCGCCTCTTTCGACCAGTTCGCCAATTTCGAGGCGCGTGGCGAGGCATTCCGCATGGCGGTGGCGCAGCTTGGCGGCGGGGCGAGGAAAGAGGGGATGAGCGCATGTTGAGCCTAGGCCGGGCTGACCGTTCTGCGCTTGCCGAATGGTGGTGGACCGTCGACCGTGTGCTGGTCGCCGCGATCCTGTGCCTGGCCGTGTTCGGCATCGTCTTCACCATGGCGGCGAGCCCCCCGGTGGCGCTCAAGCTCGGCCTCGACCAGTTTCATTTCGTCAAGCGTCAGGCAGCGTTCTTGAGCATCGGCCTCGGCGCCATGCTGATGACCTCGCTCCTGACGGCGCGGCAGATGCGCCGCGTGGCCTTAGTGCTGTTCGCAGGCGGACTGGTGTTAATGGTCATTGCCCTGTTTCAGGGCCCCGAGATCAAGGGGGCGCGGCGTTGGATCGAAATCGCCGGCTTTTCGCTGCAGCCCTCGGAGTTCGTCAAGCCGGCTTTCGTGCTCCTCGCCGCCTGGCTGTTCGCGGAAGGCGGAAGGCGGCCCGATATTCCCGGCGCGTCGCTCGCCACCGGCCTGCTCATCGTCTTCGTGGCGCTGCTGCTGCTGCAGCCAGATGTCGGCCAGGCGCTGCTTACAGCCCTCGTCTGGGGTGCTCTGTTCTTCATGGCCGGTATGGCCTGGCCGTGGATCATCATGCTCGGCGGCCTCGGCATGGCCGGGCTGTTCGCCGCCTACACGTTGGTGCCGCACGTGACGGCACGGGTCGACCGCTTTCTCGACCCCGCCTCGGGCGACACCTACCAGATCGACACGGCGCTGGAATCCTTCATCCGCGGCGGCTGGTTCGGGCGTGGCCCCGGCGAGGGCACGGTTAAGCGGCTGTTGCCGGATTCACACACCGACTTCGTATTCGCGGTTACGGCGGAAGAGTACGGCATCATCGTCTGCCTGACGCTGCTGGCACTGTTCGCCTTCATCGTCCTGCGCGTGCTCTTGGGCGCGTTTCGCGAGACCGATCCGTTCATGCGGTTTGCGGTCGGCGGCCTTATCGTCATGTTCGGCCTGCAGGCTGCGATCAATATGGGCGTCAACCTGGCTCTGTTGCCGGCCAAGGGCATGACCCTGCCGCTGATTTCTGCCGGCGGCTCGTCGACGCTGTCCATGTGCTACGCGCTCGGCATGGTGCTCGGCCTGACGCGACGGCGCGTCACCGAGGAGTCGGTCATCGACGCGAGGCTGTTGGCCGGCGGGAGAGGCTCGGGGCCGTGAGCGGGGTCCGCGCAGGCGACGGGCGTCTGGCGTTGCTGGCCGCGGGCGGCACCGGCGGGCATCTGTTTCCCGCCCAGGCACTGGCCGAGGAGCTCGGGCAGCGCGGCTGGCACGTGCATCTCGCCACCGATGCGCGCGGCGGCCGCTTCCGCGACAGCTTCCCGGCCGAGGCCGTCCACGTGCTGCCGGCGGCGACCGTCGGCGCGCGCAGCCCCTTGGCGCTGGCGAAGACGGCATGGACCCTCATGGCAGGGTTTTTTGCCGCTTGGTCGTTGATCGGCCGCATCAAGCCGTCCGTCGCCGTCGGCTTTGGCGGCTATCCGACCGTACCGCCGATCCTGGCGGCCTGGGCGCGGCGGGTTGAGACCTGTGTGCACGAGCAGAACGCGATCATGGGGCGCGCCAACCGGTTGCTCAAGCGCTTCGTGACCGCGATCGCGGTCGGATTCCCCGATACCGCGCTGGTGAGCCGTCGCGACCGCTGGAAGGTTACCCACACCGGCGTTCCGGTGCGCGCCGCAGTGGTCGCCGCGGCCGCCAGGCGCTACGACAAGCCTGATGCGCGTGGGGAGTTCCGCTTGCTCGTCTTCGGCGGCAGCCAGGGAGCGCGCGTCTTCGCCGACGTTGTGCCGGAGGCGGTCGCCGGCTTGAGCGAGGAGGCGCGCGGGAGGCTTGAGATGGTGCAGCAGGCGCGCCCTGAGGACATGGAGCGGGTATCGCAAGCCTATGACGGGCTCGGCGTCAAGGCCGAGGTCGCGCCCTTCTTCGCCGACCTGCCGGCCCGCATCGCCGCTGCGCATCTCGTGATTTCACGCTCCGGCGCCAGCACCGCGACGGAGCTGACCGTGATCGGCCGGCCGGCCATTCTGGTGCCGCTGCCGGGGGCCATCGACAATGACCAGCTCATGAACGCGACCGCGCTGGAGCACCGCGAAGCCGCCTGGCTTATGCCGCAATCGGCGTTCACACCGGAATTTCTGGCACAAGAGCTTGAGCGGCTGATGGGCAATCCGGAGCAGTTGTGGCATGTCGCGGCTGCTGCGCGGGCGCTCGGCCGGCCCGACGCGGTTGCCCGCCTCGCCGATCTCGTCGATGCGCTGGCAAAGGGACGTCGGGCGATGGCGGCGCCGCAAGAGGAAACGTCTTCATGAAAATGCCGCTGGATATCGGCGCCACCCATTTCGTCGGCATTGGCGGCATCGGCATGAGCGGCATCGCCGAAGTCATGCACATTCTCGGCTATGCCGTGCAGGGCAGCGACCTTGCCGATAACGCGAACGTCAAGCGCCTGCGCGAGATGGGCATTCCGGTTTCCGTCGGTCACGACCCGGCGCATCTGGGCGAGGCCAAGGTGGTGGTCATCTCCTCGGCGGTGAAGCGCGACAATCCGGAGCTTGCCGCGGCGCGGGCACGCCACCTGCCGGTGGTGCGCCGGGCCGAGATGCTGGCCGAATTGATGCGGCTGAAAAGCTGTATCGCCGTCGGCGGCACCCACGGCAAAACGACAACCACCTCGCTGATCGCGGCGCTGCTGGAGGCCGGGGGGCTCGACCCGACCGTCATCAATGGCGGCATCATTAACGCCTACGGCACCAACGCCCGGCTCGGCGCCGGCGAATGGATGGTCGTCGAGGCCGACGAATCCGACGGCACCTTCGTCAAGCTCCCGGCCGAGATCGCCGTCGTCACCAATATAGATCCGGAGCATCTTGACCATTACGGCAACTTCGACGCCGCGCGGCGCGCCTTCCGCGCCTTCGTCGAGAACATCCCCTTCTATGGCTTCGGCGTCATGTGCCTCGACCATCCGGAGGTGCAGGCGCTGGTCGGGCGCATCGAGGACCGGCGCATCATCACCTATGGGCGCAACCCGCAGGCTGACGCGCAGCTCGTCAATTTCGACTCCGGCCCGGCAGGGACCCGCTTCGACGCAGTGCTGCGTGATGCAGTCAGCGGCGAGAGTGCGACCATCGCCGACCTGAAGCTGCCGATGATCGGGCTGCACAACGCCATGAACGCGCTCGCGGCGGTCGTGGTGGCGCGCGAGCTCGGCATCGACGCGGAGACGATCCGCGCCGGGCTCGCCCGCTTCGCCGGGGTCAAGCGACGTTTCACCCGCATCGGCGAATGGAACGACGTCACCATATTCGACGACTATGCCCACCATCCGGTGGAGATCGCAGCTGTCCTCAGGGCTGCCCGTTCGGCTGCCCGTGGCCGCGTCATCGCCGTCGTCCAGCCGCACCGCTACACGCGCCTGCGCGACCTGTTCGGCGACTTTTGCGCCTGTTTCAACGATGCCGACATGGTGGTGGTCGCCGATGTATATCCGGCCGGCGAGGCGCCGATCGAGGGCGTTCACCGCGACGCCCTGGTACAAGGCATCATTGCCCGCGGCCACCGCCGCGTGATGCCACTCAAGGGGCCCGAGGCTCTGCCGGGGCTGGTCGCCGAAATCGCCCGCAAGGATGACTTCGTCATCTGTCTTGGCGCCGGTTCGATCACCCAATGGGCGAATGCGCTTCCCGGCGCGCTGCGCGACCGGGCGGGGGCGGCCCAGTGACCGGCCGACCCTCGCTTGCCGAAAGATTGCGCCAAGACATGCCCGGCCTGCGCGGGCGTCTCGACGGCCGTGTGCCGCTAAAGGACATCACTTGGTTTCGCGTCGGCGGACCGGCGGAGGTCCTGTTCGAGCCGGCGGACGCCGACGATCTCGGGCTTTTTCTCAAGCATCTCCCGCGCGACGTGCCGCTGCTTGCGATCGGCGCCTGCTCCAACCTGCTGGTGCGCGACGGCGGCGTGGCCGGGGTCGTGATCCGCCTTGGCCGCGGCCTTGCGGCCATCAAGGTCGAGACGGGCTACCGGATCCGCGCCGGCGCCGGCGCCCTGGATGTCAAGGTCGCCCGCGCGGCGGCCGATGCCGGCATATCCGGCCTTGCCTTCCTGCGCGGCATCCCCGGTGCCGTTGGCGGCGCCTTGCGCATGAATGCCGGCGCCTATGGCCGCGAGATAAAGGATATCTTCGTTTCGGCGCGCGCCTTCGGCCGCGACGGCGAGGAGAAGACGCTGGGTGCAGACGAGATGGGCTTTGTCTACCGCCGTTCGGCGGTACCCGAGGAGTTCATCTTCACCGAGGCGCTGTTCCAGGGCGAGGCCGGCGAACGGGCGGCGATCCGGGCCGAGATGGACCGGATCACCGCGGAACGCGGCGACACCCAGCCGGTCGACACCCGCACCGGAGGCTCGACCTTCAAGAACCCGCCGGGCGAGCAGGCCTGGGCGCTAATCGAGCGCGCCGGCTGCCGGGGTTTGCGCCTTGGCGGTGCCCAGGTCTCCGAAAAGCACTGCAACTTCCTCATCAACACGGGGACGGCGAGCGCCGCCGATCTGGAGACGCTTGGCGAAACCGTGCGCCGGCAAGTGCATGAGCGCTGCGGCGTTGAGCTGGAATGGGAGATCGAGCGCGTCGGCAAGTTCCTGGAGCTCGCCGAGACCGGCGAAGAAGGAGCCCGCCCGTGACCGGCTACAGAAATCATGTCGCGGTCCTGATGGGCGGCTGGTCGGCCGAGCGCGAGGTAAGCCTCAAGTCCGGCGAAGCCTGCGCCAGGGCGCTCGAAGAGGAGGGATTCAGGGTCACGCGGATCGACGTCAAGCGCGACATCGCGGGCGTCCTCGACAAGCTCAGGCCCGATGTTGCCTTCAATGCGCTGCATGGCCGTTTCGGCGAGGATGGCTGCATCCAGGGCATCCTCGAGATTCTGGCCATTCCCTATACCCATTCCGGTGTGCTCGCCTCGGCGCTGGCGATGCACAAGCCGTGTGCCAGGGCCCTGTTCAAGGCCGCCCGCATCCCGGTCGCGGAAGGCAAGGTGGTGCCGCGGCTCGAAGCGGCGCGGCGCCACGTCATGAAGCCGCCCTATGTCATCAAGCCGGTGTGCGAGGGCTCGAGCGTCGGCGTCTTCATCGTGCCGGAGGATCAGGAACACCCACCTCAGGAGCTCTATTCGGCCGATTGGGCGCTCGGCGAGGAGGTGCTGGTGGAGCGCTACGTGCCGGGCCGCGAGCTGACCTGCGCGGTGATGGGCGATGTGGCGCTGGGGGTCATCGAGATCGTGCCCGCCACGCGTTTTTACGACTATGAGGCGAAATACGCGCCGGGCGGCTCAAAACATATCCTCCCGGCAGAAATTTCACCAAATCTTTACCAATTGGTACAGAGATTAACACTAGAGGCGCATCAGGCATTGGGGTGCCGCGGCGTCAGCCGAGCCGACTTCCGTTTTGACGATCGGTACGCGGACGCCGGGGAAATGGTGTGCCTGGAGGTCAATACCCAGCCCGGCATGACGGAAACCTCTCTGGTTCCCGAACTTGCCGCCCATGCCGGACACTCGTTCGGCGAACTGGTGCGTTGGATGGTGGAGGACGCGTCGTGCAACAGGTGAGGGGAAGAAGAATGGTCCCGCGCCGCGGCGTGGCCGGGAGTCGGCGCGCGGTGCGCAAGCCCTTTCTCGCCCGGTTTGTCTTCCTTTCCGATCGGACCGCCCGCAAATTCGCTCGTTTTTCCGGCGGGCTCACAGGTGCTGGGTTACGCCGGGCGGCACTCCTCGCTTGTTTCGTCTTCTACGGCCTGACAGGCCTTTACACGGCCGTTCTGAACGGCGCCTTCGACAGCTCCGCTGCCTTCGCTGGCACGGCCTATCGCAGCCTTGCCGGCGTCACGCATCTGACCATCGGCAGAATTGAGGTTGACGGCGTGAAGAGCGGGCGCCGGGACGAGGTGATGGCGGCCCTCGGGGTTGAGCCGGGCCAGTCGATCCTTTGGTTCGATACCCATCGGGCGCGGGCCCGCATCGAGACCCTGCGCTGGGTCAAGCAGGCGACGGTGCTGCGGCTGCTGCCGGATGTGGTCAAGGTGTCGATCGAGGAGCGCCGACCCTATGCGGTGTGGCAGCGAGGCGGGGCCTTGTCGGTCATCGACGAGGAAGGCCGGGTCATTTCCGACGCTAGCGGTGCCGACTACGCCACCTTGCCGCTCGTTGTCGGCTTCGGCGCCAATGTCGAGGCGCGGCCGTTTTTCGCCCTGTTGCAACGCTGGCCGAGCCTTGTCGCGCGGATGCGCGCAAGCGTGCGCGTCGCCGACCGGCGCTGGAACATTCGTCTTCTCAACGGTCTCGATATCCGCCTGCCCGAGAAGAACGTCGCGGCGGCCATCGACGAGCTTGCCGCCATCGACGAGGCTTACGGACTGCTGCAGCGCGACATCGCCGGCATCGATCTGCGTCTTGCCGATCGGCTCACGATCCGCCTTACCGATGAGGCGGCGACGCGGCGCCAGGCCGCGATCAAGGAGCGCGAAAAGGCGCTGGGCAAGAAAAAGGGGGCCGACACGTGAACGCGATGAACGATCATCCGCACGGCGCCCGCACGCCGTCCGTGCCTCAGAACCGAGCGAGCATCCGCGCCGTGCTCGACATCGGGAGCAGCAAGATCTGCTGCCTGATCGCCAAGCTGAAACCGACGCTGCGCCCTTCCAACCTGCCGCGCCGCAGCCACGATATCGAGTTTCTCGGCATCGGCCACCAGCTCGCGCGCGGCGTCAAGTCGGGGGCGATCGTCGACATGGAGGCGGCCGAGCAGGCAGTTCGCGCGGCCGTCGACGGGGCCGAGCGCATGGCCGGCATCACCGTCGATTCGGTCACCGTGAACGTCTCCTGCGGGCACATTCATTCAGAAGCCTTCTCGGCCAGCGTGGGCATCGATGGGCGCGAGGTTGAAGAGCCGGTCATCCAGCGCGTGCTGCGGGCCGGGCGGCAGCATTCCACCCACCGGGCGCGCAGCGTCATCCATTCGATCCCCATCGGCTACACGCTGGACGGCAATCGCAGCATCCGCGACCCGCGCGGCATGCTCGGCGACACGCTGGGCGTGGATATCCATGTCGTCTCCGCCGAATTGGCGCCGCTGCGCAATCTCAGCCTGTGCATCCGCCGCTGCCATTTGGAGATCGACGGCTTTGCCGCCACGCCCTACGCCTCGGGCCTGTCCTGCCTGATCGAAGATGAGGCCGATCTCGGCGTGCTCGTTGTCGACATGGGCGGCGGCACCACCGGCTCGGCGATCTTCCGCGACGGAAATTTCGTCTATGCCGACGTCGTGGGGCTCGGCGGCAACCACATCACCACCGACATTGCGCGCGGCCTGTCGACCGGCATCAACGAGGCCGAGCGCATCAAGACCCTTTATGGCAGCGCCCTGCCGAGCCAATCCGACGAGCGCGAGGTGATGACCGTGCCGCTGGTCGGAGACGATGGCGACGATGCCGGCAATCAGATCCCGAAATCGATGCTCACCGGCATCATCAGGCCGCGGCTCGAGGAGACCCTGGAGCTCGTCCGCGATCGTCTCCAGGCCAACGGCTTTTCCCGCTATGCGGGCAAGCATGCGGTCCTCGTCGGCGGCGCCAGCAATATGACCGGCGCGCGTGAGCTCGCCCAGCGCATTCTCGACAAGCAGGTGCGCATCGGCCGTCCTCTCGGCATCACCGGACTGCCCGAGGCGGTGCGCGGGCCGGCCTTCGCCACGGCCGTCGGCCTGCTGGTCTATCCGCAGGTCAAGGACAGCGAAGTGATCGATTTTCAAGACTTAAGCCCCCGAAGATTAGACGCAGCCGGTGTTCTGGCGCGCATGGGGCAATGGATCAGGGAGAGCTTCTGATGGACGCGCAGCGCAAGAATTGGCTCCATCGTTTCGGCGTCGAACCCGGGTGCGAAACAACCAATACGGCCGGTTTCCGGAGCGGCCTGTCCGGAGGACGTGCCTGCAAGGGGGTCTCATGACGATCAATCTGAAGGTTCCGAACGTGAAGGAACTCAAACCACGCATCACCGTCTTCGGCGTTGGCGGAGCCGGCGGCAATGCGGTCAACAACATGATCCAGTCGGGTCTGCAGGGTGTCGATTTCGTCGTTGCCAATACCGACGCCCAGGCGCTGGCCGCATCCTGCGCGGAGCGGCGCATCCAGATGGGTACCGAGCTGACCGAGGGGCTCGGCGCCGGTTCCCATCCGGAGATCGGCAATGCCGCGGCCGAGGAGGCGATCGACGAAATCCGTGATCAGCTCTCCGGCGCGCATATGGTGTTCGTAACCGCCGGCATGGGCGGCGGCACCGGCACCGGCGCGGCCCCCGTGATCGCGCGCGCGGCGCGGGAGCAGGGCATCCTCACCGTTGGCGTGGTGACCAAGCCGTTCCAGTTCGAAGGCGTCCGGCGAATGCGCACCGCCGACGCCGGCATTGTCGAGATGCAAGGCCATGTCGACACGCTGATCATCATTCCGAACCAGAACCTGTTCCGCGTCGCCAATGAGAAAACGACCTTCGCGGACGCTTTTGCCATGGCCGACCAGGTGCTCTATTCGGGCGTGGCCTGCATCACCGACCTGATCGTCAAGGAGGGGCTGATCAACCTCGACTTCGCCGACGTGCGCGCGGTGATGAGCGAGATGGGTAAGGCGATGATGGGCACCGGCGAGGCCTCCGGCGAGAAGCGCGCGGTGGAAGCGGCGGAAGCGGCGATCTCCAATCCGCTGCTCGACGACGTCTCGATGCGGGGCGCCCGCGGCCTCCTGATCTCGATTACCGGCGGCCACGACCTGACGCTCTACGAGGTCGACGAGGCGGCCACCCGCATTCGCGAGGAGGTTGACCCCGACGCCAATATCATCGTCGGCGCCACGTTCGATGATTCGCTGGAGGGGGTGATCCGCGTATCGGTCGTTTCCACCGGCATCGACGGTGCCGATCTGGTGGCGCGTCAGAGCGGCGAGGCCATGATCGCCGACATGTCCGCGCGCACTCAGGCCGCGGCCGAGGCGCGGCTGCATCTGGTGCGTTCACAATTGGCTCAGAGCGACAAATTGGCGCAGGAGGAGCAGGACGCCGGCGACGGCGATGCGGAGGGTTCTGACGGTGCCGGAGAGACGCTGACGGAAGACGGCGTGCGGCTGCGCCCGCTGAAGCCGAAGGCTGCGCCGGTGAGCGCCCCGGACGCGCAGGCTGAAGTGGAAGAGGACGGCGATGCGCCGTTCATTCCCCCTGCCGCCGAGCGACCCGAGCGCGACCGACCGCGCATGCCGCGGATCGACGAATTCCCGTTGCCGGCACAAAATGAGGCGCGTGCCGCCGGTGGCCAGGAGTCCCAGATGGGGATTGAGGCGCACAAGAAAAAGTCAAATTTTTTCAAACGCTTGGCGAGCGCCGGATTGGGTATGCTCGAGGGTGAGGAGGTAGATGACGGTCGGGCGATCGAGCCGAGCTTGGGCAAGGCGCCTGTCCGCGAAGGCCACACCCGCCGCAGCCTCACGCGCGAGCAGACTAACCGTCAGGGGCCGCGGCGCGAGGCGGCGGTGCACACGGAGAAGACTGCTGGCGCGCCGGCGCCGACGCCCGGCGACGACGATCATTTGGAGATCCCCGCCTTCCTGCGGCGCCAGGCGAATTGAGGTGCCGCAGCCGTTCGGGTCGGTTCCCTTGCGCAGATCGTCGTGAGCTGTTGGGGATAATCTGTGGACGGTCTCAGCCGCGGGCGCGCTGGGCGGATATTGCGGAAATCCGGGCTTTTTTGGCTTGGCAATGGGGAGGAAAAGTTCGTAACAGAAGGTAAGAAACCGTGATTTGGCGTCGTCCGCCACAGTCGGTATTCTCCTGACCTAACTGGTCGTTATGTTGAGTTGCTCACTCGTCGGACCACCATGGGTCCACGTAATGTCGCGGGGGGACTCTGTGACGTGATACGACCTCGGGGGAAGTCGACAGAGTAGCATTCGAATAGGGCGAGAGTGTGGGGCACATGGGACGACTTATGCCTTTGAGGCAATCAACGATTGCAGAGTCAATCGAGTTTAGCGGCGTAGGCGTTCACAGTGGCGCTGAAGCATCGTTAACAATCTTTCCCGCCGAGGTCGACACCGGGGTGGTGTTCGTTCGCGGCGATGTCGATGAGGAGGTCGAGATTCCGGCGCTTCTGCGCTCGGTTTGCGCGACCGAGATGTGCACCGCGCTCGGCGATCCGTCGGGGGCGGCAGTGTCCACGGTCGAGCATCTGATCGCGGCCCTGGGAGGCCTTGGCATCGACAACGCCCTGATCGAGATCGACGGGGCGGAAGTGCCGATCCTGGATGGCAGCGCGGCGCCGTTTGTCGAGGCGATCCGGCAATCCGGTATCCGCACCCAGAATGCACCGCGCCGGTTCGTCAAGATCGTCAAACCGATCCGGGTCGAATCGGGACGAAGCGTCGGCGAGTTGATGCCGTATGACGGTTTTGCCATCGACGTGACCATCGAATTCGATTCGCCGTTGATCGGAACCCAGCGAATCGCGCTGGACGTGACGCCGGCGAGTTTCATTGCCGAATTGGCGCGCGCGCGGACCTTCGGCTTCGTCAACGAGGTTGAGCGGCTTTGGGCCTCCGGTTACGCCATGGGCGCCTCGCTCGACAATACGGTGGTTCTCGACGCAGGCCAGATCATGAACCCGGAAGGCTTGCGCTGGGCCGACGAGTTCGTCCGCCACAAGGCGCTCGACGCCATCGGCGACCTGGCTCTGGCCGGCGCGCCAATCCTTGGCCGCTACCGCTCGGTGCGTGGCGGCCATCACCTCAACTACCAAGTTTTGCGCGGGCTTGCGGCCGATCGCGACGCATGGACATGGGTCGAAGGCCGCACCCGGCGCACCGGGGGTCATGCCGAGCTTGCCGCCGGCGTCGCCCTTCCTGCTTTCGGTCCCGACCTCTCCTAACCTCCCTTTCCCGGGACCTGTCGCCGGCGGCCTGTTGCCGCCGGCGGCGGCCATAAAACAACCGCATTTTCCTCCTCGGATGCTGGCACCGGGGGGGCGTTTGCGCTATGACGGTCGGCGTCGCTCAACGCGTTTGCGCGGCTGAGATGCATGGGGCTGCCTTAACAACGAACGAGTGAAGATGCTGCAATCGCACAGCGGTATGGGCGGAAGGCGCGGCGGGGGAGCGCCATCCCTCAGGCGTGTGCTATTCTGCGCCATGTTGCTCGGCTTCGCCGCCATCGGCATGTCCGCCTGCTCCTCCGACGAGGATTCGCAGCTGGCCTTCCAGGACGAGCCGGTCGGCAAGCTTTACAACGAGGCGCTCAGTCTTCTCGCCGAGGAAAACTACCGCTCGGCGGCGGCCAAGTTCGAGGATGTCGAGCGCCAGCATCCCTATTCGGAATGGGCGCGCAAGGCTATCGTCATGGCGGCTTTCGCTTACTATCAGAGCCGCAGTTACGAAGAGGCGATCCAGGCGGCCAAACGCTACGTCACGCTGCATCCCGGCGGCGAGGACGCAGCCTACGCCCAGTTCCTGATCGCCCAATCCTATTATGACCAGATCCCCGACGTGACCCGCGACCAGCAGCGAACCGAGAGCGCGATGGAAGGTCTGCGCGAGGTTGTGCGGCGCTACCCGGAAACCGACTATGCCCGCGACGCCCGCAAGAAGCTGCAACAGGCCAGTGACCAGCTCGCCGGCAAGGAGATGGAGATCGGTCGCTACTATCTCAGGCACAATGACTATGTCGCCGCCCTCAACCGCTTCAAGACGGTGGTCAAGAACTACCAGACCAGTTCGCAGATCGAGGAGGCGCTGATGCGCCTGACCGAGGCCTATATGGCGATGGGAATCACCAGCGAGGCGCAAACCGCGACCGCCATTCTCGGCCACAACTATCCGACGAGCCCCTGGTACAAGGACGCCTTTGCGCTGTTGCAGAGTGGCGGCCTGGAGCCGCGCGAGGACAAGGGCTCATGGCTGAGCTCGGTGTGGAAGACGGCAACCGGCACCTAGCAGGCTGTTGAAAAAGTCGTTTGTTCACGAAACGTCATAGAATCCGAGCATGAACAGACCGGAATCATAGCGCGAACATCGTTCCCTTTTTCAACAGCCTGCTAGAGCACGATCCGGCGATATGGGATCAATTTGATGGGTCAAATCGGTTCACCCGCCAATCCTGATGGCCGGATAGCGCTCTAGTCCCATGCTCGCGGCGCTCACCATCCGCGACATCGTCTTGATGGAACGCCTGAATATCGGCTTCGGGCAGGGTTTGAGCGTGCTCACCGGAGAGACAGGGACGGGCAAGTCGATCCTGCTCGATTCGCTGGCGCTTTCGCTCGGTGCGCGCGGCGACTCCTCGCTGGTGCGCCAGGGGGCGGCGAGCGGCGAGGTGGTGGCGGTATTCGAGCCGAACCGCAATCACCCGGTCTGGGCGCTGCTTGAGGAAAACGGGATTTCGCGCGAGGACAGTCTGATCCTGCGCCGCGTGCAGTCCGCCGATGGGCGCACCCGCGCCTTCATCAACGACCGTCCGGTCAGCGCCCAGCTTCTGAAGCAGGTTGGCGCCCTGATGGTCGAGATCCACGGCCAGCACGACGACCGCGCCTTGATCGATCCGGCGGTGCACCGGGGCCTGCTCGATGCCTTCGGCGATCTCGGAGCGGAGGTCGGCGCGGTGCGGGCGGACTGGGCGCGCCGCGGGCAGGCGCGACGGGCACTAGACGCGCACGAGGCCGATATCACGGCAGCGGCGCGCGAGCGCGACTTTCTGGTGCACGCGTTGGAGGAACTTGGTCGGCTCGCGCCCCAGCCGGGCGAGGAGGAGAAGTTGGCCGCGCAGCGGCAGCTGATGATGCAGGCGGAAAAGGTCGCCGACGATCTGAAGGAAGCGCTGGCCACACTCGACGGCGACGGGGCGCTGGTTGCACGGCTCGCTTCCGTGCTGCGCCGGCTGGAGCGCCAGGCGGAGCGGGCGCCGGAGCTGGTCAAGCCGAGCGCCGATGCGCTGGAGCGGGCGCTCAACGAAACGTCCGAAGCGCTGGCGAGCCTCGAACGGGCCGTGGCGTCCTGCGCTTTTGATGCAGACGAGCTGGAAAAGGCGGAGGAGCGACTGTTCGCCCTGCGCGCTGCGGCGCGCAAGCATGGCTGCCCGGTCGACGAATTGGCGGCGCTGCGCGAGGCACTACAGGTCAAGCTCGACGGCATCGATGCCGGTGAAGCGGAGTTCGAGCGCCTGCGCGAGAGTTTGAGCGAGGCCGAAAAGACTTATGCCGCCTCGGCCGCAACCCTCAGCGCCAAGCGCCGCGCCGCGGCGCGGGCGCTGGAAGGGGCGGTGGCGGGGGAGCTTGCGCCGTTGAAGCTTGCCCGCGCCACGTTCATGGTCAACATTGATTCGGACACGGAAAGCGGCGGCGAATTCGGCATCGACCGGGTCGAGTTCTGGGTCAGGACCAATCCCGGCTCGGCACCCGGCCCACTGCGCAAGATCGCATCCGGCGGCGAGCTTGCCCGTTTCATCCTTGCCCTGAAAGTGGCCCTCGCCGACAAGGGCAGCGCGCCGACGCTGATCTTCGACGAGATCGACACCGCGGTCGGCGGCGCGGTCGCCGACGCCATCGGCCAGCGCCTCGCGCGCCTCGCCAAGGGGGTGCAGGTGATCGCGGTCACCCATGCGCCACAAGTCGCGGCGCGCGCTGCCAGCCACCTCCTCATCACCAAGGAGGAGCCCGACCACGCCAGGAACCTGCTCGTGACCCGCATTGCCACGCTCGACGCGCCGCGCCGGCAGGAGGAGATCGCGCGCATGCTTTCCGGCGCCGAGGTCACCGCGGAAGCGCGCGCCCAGGCCGAGCGCCTCTTAGCCGGCGCCGGATAGAGGCCCTGTCCGGGGGCGGCATCCATGATCGGAAAGGCCGAAGCGCAGGAGCGTGCCGTCGACAAGCTGACGCGCGGCGAGGCCAAAGCGGAGCTTGCACGGCTGGCCGACGAAATTGCCCGGCACGATCAGCTCTACTATCAACAATCCGCGCCCGTCATCTCCGACGCCGAATATGATGCGCTGCGCCAGCGCAACGAATCCATCGAGGAGCGCTTTCCCGATCTGGTTCGCGCCGACAGCCCGAGCAAGCGTGTCGGCGCGGCCCCCGTCGCCGCCTTCGGCAAGGTCGTCCACGCCGTGCCGATGCTGTCGCTCAACAATGCCTTCAAAGCCGAGGACGTGCACGAGTTCGAGGCGCGGCTGCGTCGCTTCCTCAACCTTAAGGACGGCGAGGCGGTCGCCTATACGGCGGAGCCCAAGATCGACGGACTGTCGATCTCGCTGCGCTACGAGGCCGGCCGCTTCGTTTCCGGGGCGACGCGCGGCGATGGACGCGAGGGCGAGAACGTCACCGCCAATCTGAGGACCATCGGCGACATCCCGGAGCGGGTTTCCGGCTCCAAATCGCCTGATATCTTCGAGGTGCGCGGCGAGGTCTATATGACCCACGCCGATTTCGCCGCCCTCAACGAAGCCCAGGCGAAGGACGGCGACAGGGTGTTCGCCAATCCGCGCAACGCGGCGGCAGGCTCCCTGCGCCAGCTTGATCCCGGCATCACCGCCACGCGGCCGCTGCGCTTCTTCGCCTGGGGCTGGGGCGAGACGAGCGAGCTTCCCGCGGAAACCCAGTTCGAGGTGATGCAGGCCATCGCCAAATGGGGCTTTCCGGTCAGTACGCTGGTCAAGCGGGTCGACGGGGCGGACGCGCTGATCGCCTATCACCGGGAACTGGAGCTTGAGCGCCCCACGCTCGGCTTCGACATCGACGGCGTCGTCTACAAGGTTGACCGGCTCGACCTGCAGGAGCGGCTCGGTTTCGTCTCGCGCAGCCCGCGCTGGGCGGTTGCCCACAAATTCCCGGCCGAAAAGGCGTTCACCATTCTGCGCGACATCGACATCCAGGTGGGACGCACCGGCGCGCTGACGCCGGTCGCCAAGCTCGAACCGGTGACTGTCGGCGGGGTCGTGGTGTCGAACGCGACCCTGCACAATGAAGACGAGATCAAGCGCAAGGATGTCCGCAAGGGGGATACGGTGGAGGTGCAGCGCGCCGGCGACGTCATCCCGCAAATCCTGCGGGTCGTCGATCCGGACCGGAAGGGTCGCTCCAAGCCCTACGAATTTCCCGAGATCTGCCCGGTCTGCCGCAGCCACGCGGTGCGCGAGGTCAACCCCAAGACGGGCAAGGAAGACGCGGTGCGCCGCTGCACCGGCGGGCTGATCTGCCCGGCGCAGATCGTCGAGCGCCTAAAGCATTTCGTGTCGCGCAACGCCTTCGACATCGAGGGGTTGGGCGAGAAGCAGATCGAGCTGTTCTGGGAAGAGGGGCTGATCAAGGAGCCGGCCGATATTTTCACGCTTCAGGCGCGCGATGGGAATGCGGGCAAGCCGCCCCTCGCCGAATGGGAAGGCTTTGGTGAAGTGTCCGCCAAGAAGCTGTTCGATGCCATCGAGGCGCGGCGGCGCATCGGCTTTGACCGCTTCCTCTATGGGCTCGGCATCCGCCATGTCGGAGAGACCAACGCCCGGCGCATCGCCCGCGCCTATGGCGCGTTTTCCCGCTTCCGGGCGGCGATGGAGGAGGCCGCGGCAGGCGCCGCGGCGGCGCGGGCCGAGCTCGACGGCATCGAAGGCATCGGCGAGGTAGTCGCCGCGGCCGTCGTCGATTTCTTCTCCGAGCCACACAATCAGCAATTGCTCGACCGCCTTACCGCCGAAGTCAGGGTCGCCGACATGGCGACGGTGCGCGCAAGCCCGGTATCCGGCAAGACCGTCGTGTTCACCGGCACGCTGGAGAAGATGACCCGGGCCGAGGCCAAGGCGCGCGCCGCGGCGCTGGGCGCCAAGGTCGCCGGCTCCGTCTCCAGGAACACCGACCTCCTCGTCGCCGGCCCCGGCGCCGGCTCCAAGCTGAGGGATGCGGAGGCGCTCGGCGTCGAGGTGATCGACGAGGAGGCCTGGCTCAGGCTCATCGAAGAGGCGTGAGCGCGGGCGCCGGAATGGGCAGGGATTTCGCGGCGGAGTTTCGCGATGGAGCGCGTGATGTGCTGCCGGCGGTCATCGCCGTCATCCCTTTCGCGCTGCTCATCGGCGCTCTGGCGGCGCAGAAGGGTCTCGGCACGACCGCCACCATAACCATGAGCGCCACGGTCTTCGCCGGCGCTTCGCAGTTCGTGGCGCTCGGCCTGTGGAGCGAGCCCGCGCCGATCCTGCTCATCGTCGCGGCGACCGCGCTGGTCAATGCGAGTCACCTTCTGATGGGCGCGTCGCTGGCGCCGCGCTTGCGGGAATTCTCGCCGGCCAAGCGCCACTTGTGCCTGTTCTTTCTGGTCGACGAGTCCTGGGCGCTGGCCGAGCGGCGGGCGCGGGAGAAGACGCTGACACCGGCCTACTATGCCGGTCTCATGGTGCCGCTCTATTCCGTCTGGGTCGTCTTCACCGCCATCGGCGCTCTCGCCGGCGCGGCGATCGAGGAGCCGCGGCGCTTCGGCTTCGACTTCGCGTTCACGGCGATCTTCATCGGCCTCATCGTTGCGCTTGCCCGCGACCGGGCGAGCCTCGCGGTGGTGGCGGCAAGCGGCGTTGCGGCGGCGCTCATCCATCTCGTTGCGCCGGGGCCGCTGCCGATCCTCGCCGGCAGTCTTGCAGGCCTTACCGCGGCGGCGTTTCTGGGCAAGGGCGGCCAGCCGTGAGCGGCGAGATCGCGACCTTCCTCGCCATCGCCGGCATGGCGCTCGTCACCTATGCGACGCGCGGGCTGGGGCCGTGGATGATCGCGCGCCTTGCACCGGGGCCGCGGGCGCTGGCGGCGCTCGAAGCCCTGCCGGCGGCGATCCTGACCGCGCTGGTCGCGCCCAGCGTGCTGGCGACGGGACCTGCGGAGAGCCTTGCCGCCATCGTGACCATCATCGTGGCGCAGCGCCTGCCGATCATCGCCACCATGGCAATCGGGGTCGCTTGCGTGGTGCTGCTGCGCTATCTCATCTGACCGGCTCTAACCCTTCAGCGGCCGGGTCGCCTGCTCCAGCCACGCCCTGTCGTCGGCGCCCAGATGCGGCGACAGCGCCTCGCGCACGCCCGCGTGATAGGCGTTAAGCCATTGAATTTCTTCGACTGTCAGCAACTCCGGCGCGATCGGCCGCTGGTCGATCGGGACGAGCGTCAGGGTCTCGAAGGAAAGGAGCGGCCGCTCACCGCCCTCCACCTCGACCGCCGAGCGCACCAGCACCAGATTCTCGATGCGGATGCCATAGGCACCCGACTTGTAGTAGCCCGGCTCGTTGGAAATGATCATGCCGGGCTCCAGCGCCACGGTCTGGACCTTGGCGATGCGCGCCGGCCCCTCATGCACCGACAGGAAGCTGCCGACCCCGTGGCCGGTGCCGTGGTCATAGTCGACGCCGGCCTCCCACAGGGCGCGGCGGGCGAAGGGGTCGAGCTGGGTGCCGGTAGTGCCTACGGGAAAGCGCGCCGTGGCGACGGCGATATGACCCTTGAGCACGCGGGTATAGCGATCGCGCATCTCGTCTGACGGCCGGCCGATGGCGACGGTGCGGGTGACGTCGGTGGTGCCGTCTTCGTATTGGGCGCCGGAATCGATGAGGTAGAGCGTGTCCGGCTCAAGCCGCCGGTTGCTGGCCCGGGTCACGCGGTAGTGCACGACGGCACCGTTCGGTCCGGTGCCGGATATGGTGTCGAAGGATATGTCCTTGAGCTTGCCGGTCTCGGCGCGCAACGCCTCCAGCCGCTCCACTGCCTTGATCTCGTCGACGCCGCCTAAAGGGGCTTCGCGGTCGAGCCAGGCGAGAAAGCGGGCAAGCGACACCCCGTCGCGCAGATGCGCCGCCCGGGCGCCGTTGATCTCGACCTCGTTCTTGCGCGACTTCATCGCCATGCAGGGGTCGGGCCCGTGCTGGATGCGGGCCGCGCCGCCCGAAAGCTCATGCTCGAACCATTGCGAAACGGTCACCGGATCGAGCCGCACCACCGGCTCATTGCCCTTGAGCTCGGCGAGGGCCGTGCCGAGCTCGGCGGGCTCGAAAATATCGGCATGAGCGGAGATTTCGCTGCGCGTCTCGTTGCCGAGCTTGCGGCCGTCGATGAACAGCCGCGGCGGGCGGTCGTCGGCGCGGAAGGCGATGGCGAAGGAAAGCGGCACCGGCGTGTGGGCGATGTCGTGGCCGCGGATGTTGAACAGCCAGGCGATCGAATCCGGCCGGGTGAGGATCACGGCGTCGGCGCGCAGCTCGCCGAGGCGGTTGCTGAGCCGCGAAATCTTGCTCTCGGCGCTCTCACCGGCAAGGCTTGAGGGATGCAGAACGACCGGGCCGAGCGGCGGCGCCGGCCGGTCGGTCCAGATGGCGTCGATCGGGTTGGTCTCGCAGGCGACAAGACTCGCGTCGGCCGCGCCGCAGGCCGCTTCAAGCTTGCCCGCGCTTTCAACCGTGTGCAGCTTCGGGTCGTAGCCGAATCGGTCGCCGGCGGAAAGCCGCCGCTGCAGCCACTCATAGGGCGTTTCGTCGCCGACATTCTTCGGCGCGAAGCAGTCCGTGTCGACCTGGGCGCGGACCTGCAGCGTGTAGCGCCCATCGACGAAGATCGCCGCCCTGTCCGCGAGGACGACGGCGCAGCCGGCCGAGCCGGAAAAGCCGGTCAGCCAGAACAGGCGCTCGGCGCAAGCTGGCAGATATTCGTTCTGATGCTCGTCGGTATGGGGGACGAAAAAGCCGATCAGCCCGCGGCCCCGAAGCTCCTCGCGCAAGGCCTTGAGCCGCCTTGTGCCGGCGGCGGGGTCCGCGATGGCGTCGAATTTCTGGAACATGCGGAATCACCGATTTTCGGGTCCGAGGGATAACACACATTCAGCGCCTTTATCGTGCCATTCCGCAACCGCGCGCTGCACCGCAACATACATCTCGCATATGCGAAATTTGCAACCCTGCCATGCGGCTACACCCGGTTACAAGCCACCCCGCCGCGCCTATCTTGTGACCGAGACATCAATTCGGGTGCCGGGCCGAGCACCCAGAAAAGAAAGAGAACGATATGACAAGCATTACCTATACTCCTTTCCGCGAAAGTGGCTTTCTGGCCCGCCTGATCGCCGGCGTGAAGTCCTTTGGCGCCAAGTTCGTGGCCGTCCGGCAGGCGCAGGCCGAGCGCATTGTGAACGCCCATCTGGCGACGCTGGACGATGAGACGCTGACGCGCATCGGCGTCGACCGCAAGGCGCTCGAAAAGGCGCCGAAGGCGTTCTATCCGGACTTCTAAGTTTTAGCATCCTCCCTCCCACTGGGCGGCCCCGGCACTTCCAATGTCAGGGTCGCCCATTCCTTTATCACCAGCCGCTCCCGCAGCATAAAACCCGCGTCCCGGTAGCGGGCGGCGACGCGCTCCGCCTGCCGGGTCAGGAGCCCGGATAGAATGACGCTTGCGCCGGGCGCCGCGAGGCCCGCGAGCGCCTGAGCGAAGCGCTCGAGGGGGCCTGCAAGGATATTCGCCATGACGAGATCGAAGGGCGCGCGGGCGGCAATCACTGGGTCGCGCAGTCCGTCGGCGCGTCTGAAGGCGACGAGCGGCAAGACGGCGTTGCGAGCAGCGTTCTTGCGGGCGACGGCGATGGCGACCGGGTCGATGTCGGTTGCCAGCACCGGCGCCCGCGCCGCCTTGGCCGCGGCGATGGCGAGGATGGCGGTGCCGCAGCCGAGATCGAGGACGTTATTGAACCGCCGGCTCTTCAGCGCCCGGTCGAGGGCGAGAAGGCAGCCCGCCGTCGTCGCGTGATGGCCGGTGCCGAAGGCAAGGCCGGCTTCGATCTCGACGGCAGTGCCGCCGCGGCGGACCGGCGGCTGGTGGCCGCGGTCATGGACGAGAAAGCGCCCGGCGCGGACCGGGTCGAGCGCCGGCTTTGGCGCGGCCGCCCAGGCGTCGCGGTCAAGGCGGCACAGCCTGAAAACAGGCAGGGGAGCCGTGTGGAGCTCGGCGATAAGCGGCGCGACGGCGGCCCACGCCAGGCCCTCCGGAAGGATCACCTCGATCCGGCACGATCCGTCGCGGCCTTCGCGGGTGGCGACGATGAGGCCGCGTTCCGCGAACAGCTCCGCGATCAGGCCCGAGAGGCGCGCCGCTGTTTCGGCGTCCGCGCGCGCTTCGGCGATTTCGATGGATGGACTCATGAGGCGAGCGTTCGATGCCGGGGCAAGGGGGCCTTGGAGCTTGAGGTCTCCCGCGTTGCCGTCACTTTGTCAAAGAGCCAAAAGAACAAGCTTCGCCGTTTCCGCAATCCACCAAGACTCGGGTTTTGCCTTATTCTTCTCCCCTTCGACCATCACGCGATGCACCAACACGGCTCGACTATGCGGCGTCAGGCGTGCATTCTTATGGACGTTCATCCGGTCTTCCCAGGAATCGCTGAAGCTTCACAACTCCAGCTTCCTCGGTCAGGACCGGATGGACAACCTGTTGAAAGCTCGCAGCTAGCCCGGCCGCCTTAAGCCCCAAACGGGCAGCCCCGCCATCGTGCGGGACGGGCGGCCTGGACGGCCTCCCCGGGCGGCCGCGCCGACCAAAGAACGCGAGACCGCTGGAGGCGCCGCTCCTCTCCCCGTGGGCAGCGGCCGCAAGACCGATGCCCACCCTACAAACCCAAGTCGATTCGGTCCTCAGCGCACCAGCTCGCGCATGGCGGCGTCGAGGCCTTCGAGCGTCAGGGGATACATGCGGCCGGAAAAGATCCGCGCGATATATTCGATCGATGGGGTGTAGCCCCAATAGTCCTGCGGCACCGGGTTGAGCCACACCGCATGCGGGTAGACCTGGGCGAGGCGTTGCAGCCACAGGGCGCCGGGCTCCGGGTTGACGTGCTCCACCGCGCCGCCGGGGACCGTCAGCTCGTAAGGGCTCATCGAGGCGTCGCCGACGAGGATCACCTTATAGTCGGCAGGATAGGTGTGCAGCACGTCCCGGGTGTCGATATGCTCCGCGCGGCGCCTGCGATTGTCCCTCCACACCGCCTCGTAAAGGCAGTTGTGGAAATAGAAATACTCCATGTTCTTGAACTCGCTGCGGGCGGCCGAGAACAGCTCCTCGCAGATGCGCACGTGCCCGTCCATTGAGCCGCCGACGTCGAAAAACAAGAGCACCTTGACCGCGTTGCGCCGCTCGGGGCGGAATTTGAGGTCGAGATAGCCGCGATTGGCGGTCTCGTGGATGGTGGTGTCGAGGTCGAGCTCTTCGGCCGCGCCCTCGCGGGCGAACTTGCGCAGGCGGCGCAGCGCGATCTTGATGTTGCGGGTGCCGAGCTCAAGCGCGTCGTCGAGGTCCCGATATTCGCGCTTGTCCCACACCTTGACGGCGCGAAAGTTGCGGTTGCCCTCCTGGCTGATACGAACCCCTTCGGGGTTGTAGCCATAAGCGCCGAAGGGCGAGGTGCCGGCGGTGCCGATCCATTTCGAGCCGCCGTGGTGGCGGCCCTTCTGCTCGGCAAGGCGCTGTTTCAGAGTCTCCATCAGCTTGTCCCAGCCGCCGAGCGCCTCGATCCGGCGCTTTTCCTCCTCGGTGAGGTGGCGCTCGGCGAGCTTGCGCAGCCATTCCTCGGGAATCTCCGCGTCGAACGCCTCGCTCATCAGCTCCAGCCCCTTGAAGACATGGCCGAAGACGCGGTCGAACCGGTCGAGGTTGCGCTCGTCCTTCACCAGCGCGGCGCGGGCGAGATAGTAGAAATCCTCAACCCGCTTGCCGGCGAGGTCGAGCGTGAGGCTCTCCATCAAGGTCAGATATTCGCGCAGCGTCACTGGCACGTTGGCGCTTTTCAACTCGTGGAAGAAGGTGACGAACATGAGCGGACCCTCGCCGGCAGGGAAGATGACGCCCCGCGGCGCGGCGGTCAACCGGGCTTGTGCGGGCGGCGCGGACGAAAAAACTCCGCGCCCGGAGCCGGGGGCCGCGGGCGCGGAGGATCGTTTCGAGGTTTTTCGCGCGGCCTTGGCGGCCGCGGGGGCAAGCCCGGTCAGTTGCCCTGGCTGACAACCGGGAGCGCCGCGTCCTGCTGGGCGACGGTGCCGCCGATGCTCTCGGCGGAAGCGGAAGCCATCGACAGGCCGAGGGCGAGCGCGAAGGTCAGTGCGGTCAGGATCTTGGTCATGGGTCTTCTCCAGTCTGTGCGTTGTCACAAATGCCCCGTGGGGCGGTTCGGCACGTGCAGCAGCGTGCTGCGCATGTCCGCCAAGATGGGGTGAAGTGCCTGAAAAGAAAGGGCTAATCGCGGCGATGTGACAGCGAGTGAGAAATCCGTGATCGGCCGTGATATGCGGCCGGGCGGCGCGTGATCGAGGCCGGTCAGTCCTTTCCGGAGGACTGGATCGCCTCGCTCATCACCTGCTTGATGGCCGGCGGCTCGAGCGCCAGGAAGGGCAGGGGGCGGCACACCGCGATGGCCGCAAGGCCGATGCGGGCGGTGAACAGGCCGTTCAGCACCCCCTCGCCGAGGCGGGCGGAAAGACGTGCCGCCAGGCCGTGGCCCAGAAACTGCTGCAACAGGCTGTCGGAAAGGGCCAGCCCGCCGGTGACCGTCAGATGGGCGATGACGCTGCGCGCCAGCCGCAACAGGCCAAGCGTGCCCGGCCTGCCGCCGTAAAGGCTTGCCAGACGGCGCATCAGGCCGAGATTGGCGATCAGCACGAAGCCCATGTCGACGATCGCCGCCGGGCTCACCGCGGTGACGATGGAGACCCTGCGGGCGGCGCGCGCGACTTCCGCCGCGGCCCGGGAATCGAGGCTCTTGAGATATTCGCGCTCGATCAGGCGCATCAGATCGTCGGCGTCGAATATCTGAGGCTCGTGCTCGGCAAGCCGGGCGCGCGCCCAGTCGAGATCGCGCCTTCCGGCATAAAGCCGCCGCAGGCCGGCGGAGACGGCCCGCGCCTCGTCCATGTCCCCGTTGCGGTGGGCGCGCTCGGCCTCGCGGCGCAGATGGGTGATGCGGGTGAGCCGGATGAGGCCGGCGATCTCCCGCAGCACGATCATGAGAAGCGCCAGACCGGCAAGCCCGGCAAGCCCCAGCGCCAGCCAGCCAAGCCAGTCGGAGCGGGCGAACAGGTCTTCGACGAGCCGAGCGGCGGCAAGGCCGGCGCCGATGGCGACCAGCGCGGCGAGGGTCGAAACCAGGATCGAGCCCCATCCCATGACCCGCCGCCAGCGTGCGGGCGCGGTCGCCGGCATGGGGACCGGCAGGCCCGCCTCGGAAGCCGCCTCCTCCGGCGTCTCCCGCGGCGGCGGGGTCTCGATGCTGAGTGCCGGATCGTCGGGCGAGAAGATCGCGGGCTTGTGAGGTCTGGTCTTGGCCATTGCGGGTCCCGTCTCAGGAAAGCTTGTCGCCGACGAGCAGACTGAGCGCCCGGTCGAGGCGAATATGCGGAAACACCGGCTCGCCGCCGGCGCCGCGCGCCGGCAGCGGCGGGCGGAAGCGGATGAAGCGCCAATCGGCCTCGTCCGGGTCGGGGGCGTCGCGGCCGTGGGCGAGCGCCGCGTCGGGGTCTTCGGGCAGTTCGCCGGGAAAGACCGCGATTTCCTCCTCGCCGTCGAACCTTCGCCCGGCGAGGCGCTCGCCGGCCATCGGCGTGCCGACGATGCAGGGCAGGGTCTCGCCGCCGCGCTGGGCGGTGGCCTCCCGGGTGGCACGGATGGCGGCGATGGCGGCGACCTCGACATGGGCGCCGGCGAATTCGGCGCGGGCAATCGCGTGCTGGGCGAGGCGGCCGAGGATCGCCTCCAGCCGCTCATGGCTTTCGCGGTGCAGGTGGTCGGCCTTGGTGGCGGCAAACAGGATGCGGTCGATGCGCCGCGACAGAATCGAGGTGAGCCAGGAGCCGGCGCCGGGGCGGAAGCAGGCGAGAATGTCGGT
Organism: Hyphomicrobiales bacterium; assembly: GCA_030688605.1. Taxonomy (NCBI): domain Bacteria; kingdom Pseudomonadati; phylum Pseudomonadota; class Alphaproteobacteria; order Hyphomicrobiales; species Hyphomicrobiales bacterium. The sequence continues at coordinate 8,630 of JAUYJB010000167.1, read as the reverse complement.
GAGCGCGGTTTCGAGGTCGGCAAGGGCGGTCGGGCCGGCATTGAGCGCGGCAAGCGCGTCGACGAGCACGATCTGGCGGTCAAGCCTTGCGAAATGATCGCGGAAGAAGGGCTTCACGACGGCCGATTTGTAGCTCTCGTAGCGGCGCGCCATCATCGCCCACAGCGAACCGCGCGGCGCGCTCCTTGCCGCCGGCAGGTCGAGCGGCGCGAAGGTCAAGGCCGGCGAGCCCTCGAGCTCCCCCGGCATCAGGAAACGGCCGGGGGGAAGGGCGCTCAAGGAGAAGCGCGCGCCGCGGCAGGCCAAAAGATAGGCCCTGAAGGCATCGGCCGCGCGCCGCGCGGCGGCCTCGTCCTCCGCCCCCGTCGCATCGAGGGCGGCGAGAAGCCTGTGCCAGTCGGCGGCAAGCTCCGCCCGCGGGCCGGCACGGCTTGCGGCGATGGTGCGCGCCGACCAGTCGGCATAGCTCCAGCCGATGAGCGGCAGATCGAGGAGCCACTCGCCGGGGTAGTCGACGATGTCGATATTGAGCCGTCCGCGGCGCAGCCGGCGCCCCCAGAAGCCTTCAGGCTCATATTCGAGACATATCCGTAACTGGCTGATTTTCTTGGTGCTATCCGGCCATGCGCGCGGTTCCTCGAGGAGCGAGGCAAGGTGCCGCTCATAGTCGAAGCGCGGCACCCGGTCGTCGGGCTGCGGGCGCAGATAGGCGTTCGTCAGGCGGCCCTCGGCGACGGGGTCGAACAGTGGCATTCGCCCGCCGGCGGTCAGATTGCGGATGAGCGCGGTGATGAACACCGTCTTGCCGGCGCCGGAAAGGCCGGTGACGCCGAGCCTGAGCGTCGGCTCGACCAGATCGCCGGCGGCGGCGGCGACATCGCCGAGCGCCAGTCGGGTCCGGTCCCAGATGTGGGTCAGATTCACGGGGCGCAGTTCACTCTATCGGCGCTGCCCGCGTCAATGAGGCAGTCCGGTATCTTTCATTACAGGTCGCGCGGCTTGATGAAGGAAACCAGGCGGCCCGAACCCGGCGCCAAATCGGACCAGTCGGCGCCTTCGAAAACGATGTGGGCCAGCGCCGCGGTGGGGAATTTCTCGGCCATGGCGGTCGCCAAAGGCCCGTGGGCCGCCTCGCCGCCGCCGCCGACGAGCAGCATTGCGAGCTGTTCGATGGCCGGGTTGTGGCCGATCAGCAGAATCGCGCCGGCGGATCCGCCGTGCTGCTTGATCAGCGCCAGATAGTCGCCCGCCCCGCCGCCATAAAGGTCGGTCTCGAACAGGGTTCGCGCGCCTTGCGGTAGGCCCTTCGACAGGGCGTCCAGGGTCTGGCGGGTGCGCCGGGCCGGCGAGCACAGGACGAGGTCGGGGGAAATGCCTTTTTCGGCCATATGATCGGCCATCAGGCGGGCGGCGCGGCGGCCGCGCCCGCTCAGCGGACGGTCGAAATCGGCGACAAAAAGCCCGCTCCAACTCGACTTGGCGTGACGCAGCAGATAGAGGTTGAGCATGGGCGAAGCTTCCGAGGATCTGCCGCCAAGTGTCGCCGATTGCCGCACGCGAGGCAATGAGCGCCGGCCATGAACGAGGCATCCGACATCTATTACCGCGCAACCGCGGTCGCGGCACCCCCACGCCCGGCGCTGGAGGGGCACATCGAGGCGCAGGTCTGCGTCGTCGGCGGCGGCCTGGCCGGGCTAATGGCGGCTTACGAGGCGGCGCGCCTCGGCCGGTCGGTGGTGCTGCTGGAGGCGGAAACGATCGGCTACGGCGCCTCGGGGCGCAACGGCGGCTTCGTCTCGCCGGGCTTTGCCGAGAGCCTGGAGGGAATCACGGCTAGGCTCGGGCTCGACCGCGCGCGCGAGCTGGTCGGGATGTCGCGCGAGGCTGGCGACTGGGTACGCGGCCTTGCCACCGATCTGCCCGGTGCCGACCCGGTGCCCGGCTGGATCAAGGTGGTGCGCTACGACGATGCGGAGGGCACGCAAAGGCGGGCGGAGCGATGGCGGCGGGATTTCGGCCGCGCCGTCGATTATTGGCCGACCGAGCGGGTGCGCGAGGTGCTGCGCACGCCTGTCTATTACCAAGCGCTCTACGACGCAGACGCCTTCCATATCCACCCGCTCAACTATGCGCTCGGCCTGGCCGGCCTCGCGGAGGCGGCCGGCGCCAGGCTGTTCGAGCATTCGCTGGCAGAGGCGCTGTCGCGCGCACACGGCGGCTGGCGCATTGCCGCCGGCCGCGGCACGGTCGAAGCGCAGCATGTGGTGCTTGCCGGCAGCGCCTATATGCGCCGGCTCTACCGGCGGCTTTCCCGCGCCGTATTGCCGGTCGCAACCCATGTAGTGGTGAGCGAGCCGCTCGGGCCCTTGCGCGAGGCGACGATCCGCACCGACGCCGCCATCGGCGATACCCGCCGGGCGAGCGACTATTACCGCGTCTTCGCCGACGGAAGGCTGATGTGGGGCGGCGGCATCACCACGCGGCGCGCTGTGCCGTGGCGCCTTGCCGGCCGGATGAAGGCCCGAATCGCCGCCGTCTATCCGGCGCTCAGGGATGTGCGCATCGACTTCGCCTGGTCGGGGCTGATGGGCTATGCGGTGCACCGCATGCCGCTGATCGGCGAGATGGAGGAAGGGCTGTGGGCGGCGACCGCCTTCGGCGGCCACGGGCTCTCGACCAGCGCCATGGCCGGCCGGCTTGTCGCCGCGGCGATCGCGGAAGGCGACGACCGCTGGCGGCTGTTTACCCTCTATACCGCGCGCTGGGGCGGCGGCGCGCTCGGCCGTGCGGCGACCCAGCTCGTCTATTGGAAGTTGCGCCTTGCGGACCGTATCGAGGAGGCGCGTTCACGGCGCGGAACCGGCCGCCGCGAGGCGCCCAAAGCCGGTTACGATGCGTAAACCAAGAAAAATGTCAGCGGCGCAATTAACTAGGCAATTAACGCCAGTTTAGATTGTTTGACGCTTTCATATCCCGCAAACGCTTATCGGGGGCGAATTCTCTCGCCGTCACGACGACTATTTGCGCATTCCAGCGTCCGTGGCCAGCAGGGGACCAATATGGAGGCGTATAGGAAGTTGCAGGCAGCTTACGAAAGGCAACCGTGGCTAACGCGCCGCGCCATCGAGGATGCCCTGCAAATGGTCATCCTTGCCCCGACCCTCGGCATCATGGCCAGCCAGTACGACACGCTCGGCTGGGTCGACGGCCTGGTCGGCCGGTACGCGCCGAAGAATCTCGGCAATCTGCTGGTCGGCCTCACGATCGTCGCGGTGTTCCTGTTCATGTTCCTGTTGCGGCGGTTTCGCGACGTCAACCGCCAGATCGTGCGCCAGAGAGAGGGCGAGCGGCGGGCCCGCGCGCTTGCCCGCCGCGATACGCTGACCGGCCTGCACAACCGGCGCCACCTCAATGAGACGCTGGCCGAAGAGATCATGGCCGCCAACGCCAATGCCGAAGGCTTCGCCCTGTTTCTGCTCGACCTCGACCGGTTCAAGCCGGTCAACGACCTGTTGGGCCATGCCGCCGGAGACGAGGTCCTCAGGCGGGTCGGCGAGCGCATTTCCAACATCGCCATGGATGGATCCTGCGTGGCGCGCATCGGCGGCGACGAGTTCGCCATCCTGTTGCCGCGGGGATCCGGGCGGGAAGAGGCGAGCGGGCTGGCCGAAAAGATCCTGGGCGAATTCGAGCAGCCGATCGATCTCGGCGGCAAGCCGGTGCGCCTGGGCGCCAGCATCGGCATCGCCTTCTATCCGTCCGCCGGCGAAGATGCGGAAGCGCTGTTCCGTCATGCGGACGTGGCGCTCTACAACGCCAAGCGGCAAGGCCGCAACCGCTTCTGTCTCTATGCGGAGGAGATGGAAGACAGCGTGCGCAATGTCGATTCGCTGGCCTTCGACATCAGGCGGGGCCTACGCGGGAACGAGTTCATTCCCTATTTCCAGCCGATCGTCGATCTGCGCTCGGGCCGGGTCGTCGGCATGGAAGCGCTCGCCCGCTGGCAGCATCCCGTGCACGGGATCATGGAGCCGGTCGAGTTCATTTCCGTTGCCGAAGCGCTGCATATCGTCGGCGACGTGACCTTCCAGATCATGCGCGCAGCCTGCATCGAGGCGCTCAAATGGGACCGCAGGCTGTTTCTCACCTTCAACTTCTCGCAAAGCCAGCTGCGCGACCAGTGGCTGCCCGAGCGCATGCTGGCGCTGCTCACCGAAACCGGCTTTCCGGCGACGCGGATCGAGGTCGAGATTACCGAGAATTCCCTGGTCGAGGACATCGACGATGCCCGCGCCATTCTCTACTCGCTGAAGAATCTCGGCATGCGCATCTCGCTCGACGATTTCGGAATCGGCTATTCGAGCCTGATCCATCTGCGCGACCTGCCGCTCGACAAGATCAAGATCGACCGCTCCTTCATCACCTCGCTGAGAACTGACATCGGCAGCGCCAAGATCGTCTCGGCGATCCTCGGCCTGGTGACGAGCCTCGGCCTGCCGACGGTGGCGGAAGGAGTCGAGTCCGAGGAGGTGGCGCGCATCCTGACCGATCTCGGCTGCGCCTACGGCCAGGGCTATCTCTATTCCGTGCCGTTGACCGCGGACGTGGCCTATGCGCGCTATTGCAAGCCCGGCCTGGAGGCGACCATCCAGAAGGCCGTCCAGGACACCGGCGCGGAAGCCAATCTGGACACCGCCGAGGACGCCAGAGCGGTAGCCGCCCAGGACACCGGCGTGGAGAAGGCCAAGGCGCACTCGGCCAAGTTCGCTTAAGCCGTCAGACCAACGGATTCATCATTCCAGCCTTTGCCGGCGCGACGGCGGATGGAAACCGTTCCAGACCGAAATCCACCTCATCTGAATCGGATTTCGGTCCGATCTATTTGGTTGAGCGTGTTCTTGTCGCAAAACCGGATCGCACTTTTGCGGAACATGCTCTACCGCCGCTCGCGCCTGGTCATGAAGGCGAGCCGCTCGAACAGGTGCACGTCCTGCTCGTTCTTGAGCAACGCGCCGTGCAGCGGCGGGATCAGCTTTTTCGGGTCGCGCTCGCGCAGCACCGACGGGTCGACATCCTCATTGAGCAACAGCTTGATCCAGTCGAGCAGCTCGGAGGTCGAAGGCTTCTTGCGGATGCCCGGCACCTCGCGCACGTCGTAGAAGACGTTGAGCGCGTCGGCGACCAGCCGCCCCTTGAGGCCCGGGAAATGCACCTCGACGATGTCGCGCATGGTGTCGGGATCGGGAAACTTGATGTAGTGGAAGAAGCAGCGGCGCAGAAACGCGTCCGGCAGCTCCTTCTCATTGTTGGAGGTGATGATGACGATCGGCCGGAGGCGAGCGTGGATGGTCTCGCCGGTCTCGTAGACGAAGAACTCCATGCGGTCGAGCTCGAGCAGAAGATCGTTGGGGAACTCGATGTCCGCCTTGTCGATTTCGTCGATCAGCAGCACCACCTTCTGCCTCGCCTCGAAGGCATCCCATAGCTTGCCCTTGCGCAGATAGTTGCGCACGTCCTTGACCCGCTCCTCGCCGAGCTGGGAGTCGCGCAGACGGGTGACCGCGTCATATTCGTAAAGCCCTTGCTGCGCCTTGGTGGTCGATTTGATGTGCCAGGTGATGAGGTCGCAGCCGACCGCCTTGGCCACCTCCTGGGCCAGCACCGTCTTGCCGGTGCCGGGCTCGCCCTTGACCAAGAGCGGCCGCTCGAGCGCAATGGCCGCGTTGACGGCGACGCGCAGATCCTCGCTCGCCACATACTCGCTCGTACCTTCAAAACGCATCATCACTGGATCTCTTCATCCGCCAGTTGCCGGCCGCGGGCGCAAACTATTCGTCCTGCGGCGTTTCCGCAACCGGTCGAATCGGCGCGGGCCAGCGTTTCCGGGGGGCCGCGGCACAGCGCTGTCACAAATTCGCGAGGGCGTTGTCAGATCGTCAACACGCGGCTATATACTCCCGCCCGAATCGCCGAGGCCCGTGGAATATGGCTATAGGAATGAACACGGTTTTGAACGACTACAAGCCTTCAGAGGACGAGCCGTTCATGAACGAGCGGCACCGGGATTATTTTCGCAGCAAGCTGTTAGCGTGGAGAGAGGAGATCTTGCGCGAGGCGCGCGAGACGCTGCAGAACCTCCAGGACGAGAACCAGAACCATCCCGACCTCGCCGACCGTGCCTCCTCGGAGACCGACCGGGCGATCGAGCTCAGGGCGCGCGACCGCCAGCGCAAGCTGATCGCCAAGATCGACGCCGCGCTCAAGCGCATCGACGAGGGAACCTATGGCTTTTGCGAGGAGACCGGCGAACCGATCAGCCTCAAGCGGCTCGACGCGCGGCCGATCGCGACCCTGTCGATCGAGGCGCAGGAGCGCCACGAGCGCCGCGAGCGCGTCTATCGCGACGACTGAGTGCCCTGAGTGCCCTGACCGAAGCCGAGCCTAAGCCGCGACGGCGACGGGTGCCGCCCCACTCAGCATAGGTCGTACAGCGCAGGCCGAGCCGCGCATTGTCGACCCGGTAGAAGCCATCCGGCGCGACGATAACTGCCTCGGGCGCGACCTCCAGAACTTCCTGGGCCATCACCCCGACCATCTCGACGTCGCTCCACAGATAGCGGAACCGGTAAAGCGTGAGCCCGCTCTCCGTGCGGCCGATGGGACGGATGTCCCGCTTCAGGCGGATGTCGGATGGGCCGGGCGACACGGCAATCGCCGCCACGTCACCGAGCATGGGACCCTTCGTCAGTGTCGGCTTCGCGTAGGTTTTGAGATCCTTGCCGGCGGCCTGCGGCGGCTCGCGCTCGCAATCCTTAGCCATATTTCCCCCTCCCGAAATTTGGCACCCAACCCGATCGACAAATGTTAGGCCCGTTGGCGCGCCCTATCGAGGCCGACGAAGCGGCAATCCCCGGATAGCCGGTTCAAGCGTCTTGCGGCATGGCGGGTGGGAAGGTTGATTATAGCGCGGCCTCCTGGTATGACATTCAAGCTCAGCACAGGAATTGGACGTTTGGGGCGCAGATTTCTCATCCGCGCCTCGGGGACGTTCGTTGACAAGAATTGAGAAGAACGTGCTTGTTGACGTTACAAATCTGGATGAAACGGGCAAAGTCGTACTCGACGATATCTACAATAGACCCGATCCAAGGGGCTATTTTACCGCATTAAAGCCGCTGCAATACATGATTCCTCAATTGGCCAAGCCGGTGTTCGACGAGGTCATTGCCGCCTTCCGGCGCATGCGCAACAAGAAACGTCCGAAGCTTGTCGATGTCGGCTGCTCCTACGGGGTCAACGCGGCCTTGCTGAAGCATCGCATGGACCTGGCGCAACTTTATGATCTCTATGCGGACCGGTCCGCCGCGGAGCTGACGCGCGACAGGCTGATGGCGCGGGACCGGCGTCTCTTCGCCGCGGACGCCGGCGCATCGGCGCTGGACGTGGTCGGACTCGATTCGGCGGAACGGGCCGTCGCCTACGCGGTGGAGACGGGGATCCTCGACGACGGCGTGGCGGCCGATCTGGAGGCCAACGAGCCGGAGGCGGGCGAACGCGACGCCTTGTCCGACGCCGACCTCGTCATATCGACCGGCTGTATCGGCTATGTCGGCGCGCCCACATTCGCCCGCATTCTCGATGCGAACCGCGCGACCCGGCCGTGGCTCGCCCATTTCGTGCTGCGCATGTTCTCGTTCGAGCCGCTGTGCAACCTGTTCAAGGCGCGCGGCTACCTCACCGAGAAGGCGCAGGGGCGGCTGTTCCGCCAGCGCCGCTTTGCCTCGGGGGTCGAGCAGGCGGAGGTGCTGGGGCGGCTCGAGGAGCGCGGCGTAGACGCCGCGGGCCGCGAAGCCGAGGGCTGGCTCTATGCCGAGTTCTTTCTGTCGCGCCCGGCGGAGGAGGCCCGGCGCATGCCGCTGGCGGAGATCCTCGGGCACGGCTGAGCCACGTTCAAAGCCGGGCGCAACCCTTCATTAACCAAAGACTTTTCTTATGGGCGGCGGTGCGCGTGGTCCCTCGGCGCATCGTATCCGCCGCGGAGGTCTCGTGAACGCAATTCCCATAGCCATTCTGGTCGACGGTCTGATCGCCGCGCTGTTGCTCGTCACCATCAGCTTCTGCGTTGCGCTTTATCGGCGCCTCGGCATGCTGCGCCTGGAGGAGCACAGGCTGCGGGCGACGATCGCCGATCTCGCCGCGGCAAGCCGGCGCGCGGAAGCTGCGATCGCCGGCCTGCGTAGCCTGGCGGACGAGACCGAGGACGCGTTCGAGGCCCGCTCCGATGACGCCGGCCAGCTGATCGGCGAACTCCACCATCGCACGGCGGCAGCCAAGGCGGTGCTCACCCGCATCGTCGCGATTTCGCGCGCGGTCAGGCCGGACGCGCCCCGCTCGGCAGTGCCGCGCCGGGAGCCTGCGGGCAAGGAGGAGGCGGCCTAAGGCTTCAATCGGATTTCGGCGCCGTGCCGACCGGCACGGCGGCTTCCTTCTCGGGCCTAGCAGGCCGCTGCGGCCGCTCGGGCGGCCCGGCCGCGGCGCCGGCGGTGGGCTTGCGCTCGCCTTGCGGTGGCGCCCCGGCGTTGGCCGGCTCGCGCAGCGCCGCCTTCAGCCGGTCGGCTATTTCGGCGAGC
>JAUYJB010000166.1 GCA_030688605.1 Hyphomicrobiales bacterium | reverse complement strand
TCGGGCGCGTTGATGGTCTTGGAGATGGCGCTGTCGACCCAGGGCTGCAGCGCCGCCTGCATGCGTAGATGATCGCCAGGCGTCAGCGAGCGGGTGGTGACGAAGCTCTCCGGCACCTCGGCGTCGGCCCCGAACTTGTCGCGGAAGGCTCGATAGGCGTAGTCGCTCACCTCCTCTTCCTCGCCGCCGCCGTCGGGAAGCAGCACGCGGCGGTGGAAGGCGAGGTTGAAGATTGGCTCGATGCCGCTCGACACATTGTCGGCGAACAGCGATATCGTCCCGGTCGGCGCGATGGAGGTCAAAAGCGCGTTGCGCACGCCATGCTTGGCGACGAGTGCCCGCACCGGCTTGTCGAGCCGCTTCACCGAGGGGGCGGCGAGATAGGGCTCTCGGTCATAAAGCGGGAACGGCCCCTTCTCGGCGGCAAGTTCCACCGAAGCGCGGTAGGCTTCGTTCTGGATCGCCCGCATCCAGCCGCCGGCCGTCTCCGCCGCCTCCTCGCTGCCATAGGTTAGCCCGCACATGACGAGCGCGTCGGCAAGGCCGGTGACGCCGAGGCCGATGCGCCGCTTGGCGGTCGCCTCCCGGCGCTGCGCATCGAGCGGGTAGTGAGAGACGTCGATGACATCGTCGAGGAAACGGACGGCGTCGGCGGTGATCGCGGCAAGCTCCTCAGCCTCGATGCGCGCGCCGGCCTCGAACGGGTCGCGAACCAGCCGCGCCAGATTAATCGAGCCCAACAGGCAGGCGCCGTGCGGAGGCAGCGGCTGCTCGCCGCACGGGTTGGTGGCGTGGATCGTCTCGCAATAGTTGAGATTGTTCTCGGCGTTGACGCGGTCGATGAAGACGACCCCCGGCTCGGCATATTCGTAAGTGGCGCGCATGATCTCTTCCCACAGAATGCGCGCGGCAAGCGTCCTATAAACCTTGCCCTCGAACACCAGGTCCCAGGAGGCGTCGTCCTTCACCGCGTGCATGAAGGCGTCGCTGACGAGGACCGAAAGGTTGAACATTCTCAGGCGCTTGGGATCGGCCTTGACGCGGATGAAGGCTTCGATGTCAGGGTGGTCGCAGGCGAGTGTCCCCATCATGGCGCCGCGCCGGGCGCCGGCCGACTTGATGGTACGGCACATGGCGTCCCACACGTCCATGAAGCTGATCGGCCCGGAGGCGTCCGCGCCGACCCCTCTGACCGGCGCCCCCTTCGGCCTCAGGGTGGAGAAGTCGTGGCCGATGCCGCCGCCGGCCTGCATGGTCAAGGCGGCTTCCTTGAGATTCTCGAAGATGCCGCCGAGATCGTCGGGGATGGTGCCCATGACGAAGCAGTTGAAGAGCGTCACCCGGCGCTTGGAGCCGGCGCCGGCAAGGATGCGGCCGGCGGGCAGAAAGCGGTAGCCCTGCATCATGCCGCGGAAGCGCCGCGCCCACCTTGCCCGCTGCTTGGCCGGCTCGGCGGCGGCGACGGCCTTGGCCACCCGTGCCCAGGTCTCCGAAACGCTACGCTCGAGCGGCGTTCCGTCGTCACGTTTCAGACGATATTTGTCGTTCCAGATGCGCTCGGCGATGGCCGTGCGCTGCGGCGTGTGTCTATCCGCCATCGCTCGCTACTCCGCTGCCGGTCGCCACCTCCTAAAGTATGGTCACAACAGGTTACGGTCAATTAAATGTTTTTGTTTTGTTCTCAATGGTCGCGAACCGGCTTCGGGTCGCGCTTCAGCCCTGCGCCCGTTGCCTGAGCGCCTCGCGTGCCACATCCGGCAAGGGCGGCGGATTCTCTGACGCGGCGGCCTCGGCGATCAGCCGGTTGCTGGCGGTTTCGATGTCCTTTTTGAGGCGGGCCAGGAAATCCTCCTTAGACAGGCCGGGAGGAATGGGCGGCAATATCTCCACCACGATGGTTCCGGGATGGCGCGCAGGCTTGCGGCGCGGCCAATAGAGTCCGGAATTGAGCGCGACCGGCAGGCAGGGAACGCCGAGGTCGCCATAAAGAAGCACGATGCCAGGCTTGTATTCGGGCCGAGCGCCCGGCGCGCGGCGCGTGCCCTCGGGAAAGATGATGACCTGCCGCCCGGCGGCGACCGCTTCCCTGGCGCCGGCGCGAAGCGTCCGCATGGCCTTGGCGCTGGCCGACCGGTCGATGGAGGTGAGGCGGAACTTGCGCGCGAACCAGCCCATCACCGGGATCCAGGTCATTTCGGCCTTCATCACCATCGCAGGATCCGCGAACAGCGTATGCAGCGTGATCGTCTCCCAGGCCGACTGATGCTTGGCGGCGACCAGCAAGGCTCCCGGCGGAATGTTCTCGCGACCGCGGACCTCGACGCGGGTGCCGACGATGACCCGCTGCCACCACATCGTCGTCCAGCCCCAGCATTTCAGCCCGACCATGGCGTAGCGCCGCGGGCCGAAGAGGAGTGGACTGCCGAAGACGAGCAGGATGGCAAGGTTGAGATAGAAGACGATGTTGAAGACGAGCGCGCGCAGGCTCATTCGGCTTTTTCGGGTCGGCGGGCGGACGCCGTCGCGTATTCCGTGCTCGGATCGACGAGGGTCTGGCGCGCCGTACTGGCGATGAATTTCATATACTCCACGAACAGCATCCGCCAAGCCTCGCCATCGCGCCACCAGGCCCGGTCGCGGAAGGTCTCCGGCACCACGGGATAGGGCACGAGCGCGATGTCGGGCATGGCGCGGGAGAACTCCGACAGGCTGCGCGGCAGGTGATAGTTGCTGGTGACCACGATCAGCGAGGTAAAGCCGAGATCCTGCGCCCAGTCCCTTGCCTCGGAAGCGTTGCCGAACGTGTTCAGGGCCGAGCGGCCGATGTCGATGCAGCACTCGAACAGGGCCTGGGAATTGGGGATCTGGCGGTGCAAATCATGCCGCGAGGTGCCCGGGTTCACGCCGGTGATCAGAAGCCGCTTGGCGTGGCCGGCGCCGAGCAGCTGCACGGCGTCGGCGATGCGCGAAGCGGCCCCCGTCAGTACCACGATCCCGTCGGCGGTCCCAACCGGGTAGCCGTGCTGTTTGGGGATCTGCGAGGTGAAGTAGGCAAAGCCGGCCACAAGCACCAGCGCCACAACCAAGGCGCCATAACCGGCCATTCGAACTGCCCTGCCAAGCCGCATGCCGTCTAGGTCCAAGAAATACCGGCCGTCCTGGTCGGCCGGATAGTCCACAATCGCAATCCGTTCAACAGGATGCAAGCCTCTCGCGCCCGTGACCGGAGCATGCGTCGACGGGGGCGTCAGAGGGGCGTCGCGACGCCATCAATCCATCTCGCGCAGATATCTGAGGACGGTGATCCGCGAGGACAAGGCGCTGAGCACGGCAAGCCCGGCGATGATGCCGGCGATGCCGGCATAGCCGGCCCAGCCGATCGACAGCGACTGCACCAGGGCGCCGAGCGTCTCGCCCGTCACCGGGGCCGCGATGCGCGCCGCCACGGTCCGCGCGACGACGAACAGCCATGCCGCCGCCGCGCCGCCGATGAGACCGCCTTTCAGGCCGAGAATCAGGAAATGGCGCTGAAACTCCCGCGCGATGAAGGAATGGCGCGCGCCGACCATGTGCAGCACGTGGACGATGTCGCGGTTTCCGGCGATGGCGCTGCGGGTGGCGAAGACGATGATGGCGGTGGTGGCCCCGAGCATCAGCAACAGGACCAGGAAACCGGCCGTCTGCAGCCAGCCCGACACGGAGCGGATTTGTGCCTGCCAGGCGCGGTGGTCGTCAAGCGTGACACCGGGGATGGCGCCGGCAAGCCTGGACGACAGCGCCGCCAGGTCCGCGGGCACGACCGGATCGAGCTCCAGCGCGATCAGCCGCGGCACCGGCAGTTCGGTAAGGTCGAGGCCGGCGCCGAGCCACGGCTCTAGGATCTTGGCGTTTTCCTCCACCGACAGCGTCTTGGCGTTGAGGACACCGCTTGTGCCGGTGATGATCCTGAGCGTCTCGCTGAGTTGCTTGTCGGGGTCGAGCCCGTCCACCGGTTTGACCTGGACGGTGACCTCGCGCCCGGCATCGACAATCCAGGTCTGCGCCGCGCGATGCACCGCCCACGCGGTGCCCAGCGCCAGGCTGGCCAGGAAGCACATGATCGCGGTAACGAAAATCAGCGAACGGCCGACCACCGTCGCGCGCGGGACGATCGGGCTCGGCTGCTGGTTGAAGGCGTTGAAAAAGCCGTCGACCAGGCGAACGAAGGAACGCTCCCTGGGCTGCTGTGGTACGGCCTCCGGCGGGCGCAGCGGCGGGGGCGACGGCGTCTTGTTGGCGAGCATCACGCGTCATACTCCAAGTGTCCGTCGGCAAGAATAAGGCGCGGGGCGTCGAATTGGTCCATGAGGCCGAGATCGTGGGTGGCGATGATCACCGTGGTTCCGAGCCGGTTGAGCTCGATGAACAGCCGCAATAGCCGCGTCGCCATTTGCGGGTCGACATTGCCGGTCGGTTCGTCGGCGAGCAGCAGCTCCGGCTGACCGATGACGGCGCGGGCGATCGCCGCACGCTGCTTCTCGCCCCCCGACAGCACCGGCGGCAGCGAGGCCATGCGCTCGCCAAGGCCGACCCATTTCAACAGTTCGATGACATCGTTGCGATAGCTCGCCGGCGGCCGGCCGGAGACCCTGAGCGGCAGCGCGATATTCTCGAACGTGCTCATATGGTCGAGCAGGCGAAAGTCCTGGAATACAACGCCAATTCGCCGGCGCAAGCTGGGCAGGGCGTCGCGCGACACGGTGGCGACGTCATTGTCGAATAGCGTGATCAGCCCTCGCGTCGGCCTGAGCGCCAGGAACAGGAGGCGCAACAGGCTCGTCTTGCCGGCGCCCGAGGGGCCGGTTAGAAAGTGAAACGAGCCAGGTTCGACATGGAACGAGATGTCACGCAACACCTCCGGACCCATGCCGTAGCGCAGCCCGACATTTTCGAACCGAATCACGGTATCTACAGCCCTCTCACCCGCTTACGTTTGTGCCGTGGGTATGCTTAACGGCTTGTTAAGCCTTACCGGCAAACTGGGGGTGGAAGTCAACCGGATCAAGACCATGATGCTGGTCTGCCCGCAATGCATGACCGCCCGCGCGGTGGCGCACGCCGCCCTCCGCCCCCGCCGGCGCGAGGTCAAGTGCCGCAATTGCGGCCATGTCTGGAACGCCGGCGGGGGTGGCGACAGGCGTGGCGCGAGGCGGCAGACCGCGACCAGGGCCGCCGCTTTCGCCGCCGCCTTCGCGGTCCTCGTCGGCGGGGCGCTTTATGCCCGCACCGAGATCGCCCGCCTCTTGCCCGGAATGGCCGGGCTCTACGCGGTGCTCGGCGCTCCGGTCAATCTGCGCGGCCTCGAATTCCGCGACGTCACGGCGGAAATCGCCGTCGAAGACGGTATTTCCGTGCTTTCGGTGCGCGGCGACATCGTCAATGTGACGTCGAGACCGATCAAGGTTCCGCCAATCCGCTTTTCCATGCGCGACGGGGGGAAAGTCGAAATCTATCACTGGATCGGCGCGGCGGACGCGCAGCAGCTTGCCCCGGCCGGCCAGGCTGCGTTTGCCACCCTTCTCGCCGCGCCGCCGATCACCGGCGAACAGGTCGAAATCCGATTCGACGGCAGTGCCGCGCGCACCGCGGGCGGGAACCCGTAATCGCCGGAAAGGCGCTAGAGCGGTTCATGGTTATAGGGGATCAATTCGATGGGCCAAATCGGTTCATCCGGGCAGGCGCGGGCCGCGACGCGCGATACGGGATATCGGGCGAGCGCCGCAACGAACCCGGTGGGCCGATTTGGCCCACCGAAGGC
>JAUYJB010000165.1 GCA_030688605.1 Hyphomicrobiales bacterium | reverse complement strand
GCCTTCGGTGGGCCAAATCGGCCCACCGGGTTCGTTGCGGCGCTCGCCCGATATCCCGTATCGCGCGTCGCGGCCCGCGCCTGCCCGGATGAACCGATTTGGCCCATCGAATTGATCCCCTATAACCATGAACCGCTCTAGTCGCGGCGGAACACGATGCCGGCGAACCAGCCGAAAAAAATCGCCAGCGCCACCGCCGCGAGGCCGTAGAGCAGCGGCATTTCCGCCGCCAGATGGGTGACGAACTGCTCCACCCCGGACTTGCGGATGCTGATATCGTTGGCCGCCCGCGCCAGCAGGGCGCCGTCGCCGAACAGATAGATCTCGGCCCGGTATACGCCGACCGGAACGCTCGCCGGCAGCGGGATCTGCGCCTTGAACAGCGCCGGGCTCAGAAACTCTACGCCGAAGGGGTCTTCGACATAGTGGGCGCGCTGGCGCATAAGTCGCACCACGGCCTCTCGAAAGATAGTCGCGCCGGCGGCCGGAGTTCCGGACTCCGTCCCCGGTTCGAGCAGGATCAACTGCTTGAGGCTAAGCTGGAATTGGGACAGAACCAACGTGTCGGCGATGTCGGTCAGCGGCCGGCTCGACAGGATTGCGAGGTAGCTCGGCGCCTCGACATAGTGCCGGGACTGAGCGTTGACCCAGATGCCGGCCAGCCGCGACTTGCGCCGGACGACGATCTCCTGCTTCGGACCGCGTGTCACGATGACGATATCGTAGCCCCGCGGCCGGGCGACGGTCTGCGCGTCGCGCTCGATGGTTCCGAACAGCACGATCTCCGCGCCGGTAAAGGTGGATTCGATGGACACCCTGTCCGCCGAGACGGCGGTGATGAGCTCCTCGGCCGCCGCCGAGCGGCCAAATGCCACGACCGTCAGGACCATGACGGCCAGCATCGCGCGGCGACTAGAAGCGTACGGCCCGGTCATTGATGCAGGCTCCCGAGACTCAGCGAGAAAAGCTCCTCCGGGGTCACGACCAGCTCGATGGCAAGGCGCGTGCAAACGCCGAGCACCATCAGCGCCAGCAGCGCCCGCAACTGCTCGCCCTTGAGCTTCTGCCCCGCCTGGGCGCCGAACTGCGCGCCGATCACTCCGCCCGCCATCAGGATGATGGCGAGGATCATGTCCACCGTCTGGTTGGTGGTGGCGTGCAGAACGGTCACCAGCGCGGTGACCATCACCACCTGGAACAGAGACGTCCCGATGACGACGTTGGTCGGCACCCGCAGAATGTAGATCAGGGCCGGCACCATGACGAACCCGCCGCCAATGCCCATGACCGCAGCGAGCAGACCGACGACCACGCCGATGCCGATCACCGGGATCGCGCTGACATAGATTCCGGAGCGCTTGAAGCGCATCTTGAAGGGCAGCCCATGGACCCACATGTGCTGGCCCGGCCGGCGAATGATCGGCGGCTTGCCGTGCCGCGCGCGGACAATGGCGCGAACGCTTTCCAGCATCATCAGCGCGCCGATGATGCCGAGAAAGGTGACGTAGCTGAGCGAGATGACGAGATCGATCTGGCCCAGCGCGCGGAACAGGCTGAACAGCCAGATGCCGATCAGCGCGCCGAACACGCCGCCGACCAGGAGCACCGTGCCGAGCTTCAAATCGATGCCGCGCCGGCGCCAATGGGCCATGGCGCCGGAGACCGACGAGGCGGCGATCTGGCTCGCCTGCGTGCCCACCGCCACCGCCGGTGGAATGCCGGAAAAGATCAACAGCGGCGTCAACAGGAAGCCGCCGCCGACACCGAACATTCCGGAAAGGAAGCCGATGGCCCCGCCCATTCCGAATATGAAAAACAGGTTTACCGAGAGTTCGGCGATCGGCAGATAGACCTGCATGACATGCCCGAGCGCTGTCGGAAAACCGATCCGAGGCGGTCGCAAGGCGCCGCGGCGCGGCCCTTGCTTCGAGCACAGAGGTTAAACGCCTCCGCGCCGGGCCTGTCAATCGTGGCCCCGTCGGCGCCGGAAACGATTGCCTCAGCCGGCGAGGATTTGCAGCGCCGCTGCGTGGACCCGCCGGTCGCCGGCGGCAAGCACCCGGCCGCCGTCGAGGGCCGAGCCGCCGTTCCAGTCGGTGACGATGCCGCCGGCCCCCTCGATGATCGGAACGAGCGGGACGATGTCGTGCGCCTTCAGCCCGGTCTCGGCGACGAGATCGATATGCCCATCCGCGACCATGCAATAAGCGTAGCAGTCGCCGCCATAGCGCGACAGGCGCACCTGGGCTTCGAGAACCCGGTAGCGCGCAAGGTCGGCTTCATCCTCGATCAGCGACGGGCTCGTCGTCGTCAGCATGGCTTTATCGAGCGCGCCGCAGCGCCGGCTTTTCAGCGTCCGGTCGCCGGCCGGCCCCCGATAATGGGCCCGGCCGCCGTGGCCGATGAAGAGTTCGCCGGTGAAGGGCTGGCTCATCAGCCCGAGAATGGGAATGCCGCGGCGCATCAGGCCGACGAGCGTTCCCCAACCGGCAAAGCCGATGACGAAGGACTTGGTGCCGTCGATCGGGTCGAGCACCCAGACATGCTCGGCGTCCGCATTGCGGTCGGAAAATTCCTCGCCCTTGATCCCATGGTCGGGGAAGCGCGCTGCGATCATTCGGCGCATCACGGTCTCGGCGGTGCGATCCGCCTCGGTGACCGGATCGAACAGCGATCCGTCGCCCTTATCCTCGACGGTAAGCGGCGTGCGGAAATGCGGCAGGATCGCCTTGCCGGCCGCCGCCGCCAGCTCTTCGGCAAAGGCGGCAAGCGCCGGCAGGGCTTCGGCATCCGGGCGAGGGCTCACATCATGGCTCCTGGGACAGAACCGTGAAACGGTGCGACGAAAACGCCGGTTGCGAAATTAGGACTTGCATTTGTGCGGTGCAAGAACTATTTTGTTGCAATGCGGTAGAGATCGTGCCACGGTCATACCGCAGCCCACCTTTGGGCATTTCCTCCCTAGACTTGGGCCACGGTTGATTCCGTGGCCTTTTTTTGCCCGCATTTTTATTCGGCGGCCTGACGCGGCGGCGTGAGCCATGCCGGGTCGATGGCAATGAGAGCGTCGGCAAGTGCTGTCAGATCGGATTTGGTCTGGGCGAAGCCGGGCGTCTTGTCCAGCGTGACCTCGTCCATGTAGAGTGCGCGGTTGACCTCGATCTGCAGCGCGTGCAGCCCGCGTGCCGGATTTCCGTAACGCTCGGTGATATAGCCGCCGGCATAGGGCTTGTTGCGGCGCACGCTGTAGCCGAGATCCTCCAGGACCGATTGCGCCTCGTCGGTGATCCTGCTGGTGCAGGACGTGCCGTAGCGGTCGCCGAGCACGAAATCGGGCCGCGGCGTCTGGCCGTCGCCGGCCGCCGTGGCGGGCATGGAATGACAATCGATGAGGATGGCGACGCCGAATGTCCGCTGTAATGCGACGAGCTGCCGGCCGAGCGCACGGTGGTAGGGCTTGTAAAGCTGTTCGATGCGCCTCAAGGCTTCGTCGACGGGGAGCGGCTGGTCGTAGATCTCGTGGGTGTCGGCGACGATACGGGCGATGGTGCCGAGCCCGCCGGTGACCCGAAGCGAGCGGGTATTGGCGAAGGCCGGCAGCCGCGCGTCGAACATGTGCGGATCGAGCTCATAAGGCTCGCGGTTGACGTCGAGATAGGCCCGGGGGAAATGCGCGCGCAGCAGCGGCGCCCCCAGATGCGGCGCGCGCGCGAACAGCTCATCTATATAGGCGTCTTCCGACTGCCGTATGGAGAGATGGTCGAGCCGGGTCATGGCGAGGAAGCGCTCAGG
>JAUYJB010000164.1 GCA_030688605.1 Hyphomicrobiales bacterium | reverse complement strand
CGGCGCTAGGCTTGACGCCGAGACCGGGGACGGCCGCACGCCGCTTGCCGTCGCCGTCGGGCGCGGCGCGCCCGTGCTTGTTCGGCTGCTCATCGAGCGCGGCGCGACGGCCGAAGGCGAGGCGGGCGGCCGCGCCCTTGCCGCGGCGGCCGCCTCCGGCTCGCTCGAGATCGTGCAAATGATCGCCGAGGCGGGCGCTGCCCTTGACGGCGCCGACGCCAAGGGGCGCACGGCGCTGGCCATCGCCGCCGCCGGCGGCCTGGACGAGATGGCCGTCTATCTTCTCGCCAAGGGCGCCAAGCCCAACGCCTTGAACCCGGTCGACGGAACCACGGCGCTGATGTGGGCGGCCAATGCCGGCTTCATGGACATCGTCAAGGCGCTGCTTGCCGCCGGCGCCGACGTGGGCGTGGTCGCCAAGGACGGCTGGGACGCGGTCAAGGCGGCCGAGATGGCCGGCCACGACGACATCGCCAGGCTGCTGCGCCGCGGCGCCTAGAGCGGTTCATGGTTTCCTATAACCATGTACCGCTCTAGCCCTCGGGCGGCTGCTCCAGGCTCTTGTCGGCGAGGTGCTGGCGCAGATAGTCGCGATATTCGTTGGTCATCTTCTCCACGAATTTCTCGTGATCCCCGATGCCGATGATGCTCTTTCCGACGAACGCGCTGTAGCGCGCGGAGGCGAACAGCAGGGCCATGTGGAGCTGCGTCGCCTTGACCTTCGCGTTTTCGCGGTTGGCGAGGTCGATGAACTTGTCGGCGGTCTTGAGGAACGCGTTAACGTCGAGCTCGCCCTCCTTGCGCGCCAGGCGCCTGTCCTTCCGGCTCATGGCCTCGGTGCTCCCTTGTGCCGTTTGGTCCGCTCGGGCCAGTCTAGGGCCTTGCCCCGCGCGGCGAAAGCGACCTTGACCCCGATCCCCCCGCGCCCCCTAATGGCCGCATGAACCGGCTCCCTCAAGCCCGGCAGGCCTTCCGCGCTGCGGCGGGGCTGTTGCTCGCGCTCCTGGCGGCGCTTGGCCCGGCGGCGGCGCAGCCCGGCGGCGAATGCGCCTATGCGGCGCCGGTCTGCGCGGTCCGCGCTTCGGTGTTCCATGTCGCGGCCTACGGCCTCGACGCCAATGCCGTGCGCATCGGCGACGGCCTCCTCGTCACCAACCGCCATGTCGTCGCCGACGAGGAGGACGTCGTCGTCTTTCTCGCCGATGGCTCGCAGATCCCGGGCAAGGTCGTGCCTGCCTCCTATGCCGGCGATCTCGTCCTCATCGAGGCAAAGCTGCCGGACGGCCCGGTAATCGCGCTCGACGAGGATGCCGATAAGGGGCCCTGGCAGACGGTGGCCGCCTCTGCCGACTTCCGCTTCGTCCGCGTCTATCCGCCGGGCGGGCCGCTGGCCCTGCCGGCCGAGGACCGGCCGCTTGCCCGCATCCACCACACCGCCCAGAGCCAATTCGGCGCCAGCGGCGGCGCGCTGGTCGACCGCGAAGGCGAGCTTGTCGGCATCGTCGCCTCCGGCGGCGAGGGCCGCGGCGAGGCGATTCCCGCCCGCGCCATCGCCGAATTGCGGGCGGCAAGCGGTGCCGCGCACGCCGAGGAGAGCCGGCGCATCGGCACGGCCCATCGCGACTGCGACTGGGCCCTCGACAAGGCCCGGCAGGTCGGCCGCGGGCTGCCGGAGCCGCTGGCGGCGACGCTCGAGGCGCGCTGCCTTGCCGGTGGCAACAAGCTGCAGATCGAGCTTGCCGCCCAGGCACTCGGCCGCGCCGGCCTGCTCGACCGCTCGGCGGAGCTGTTCGAGCGGGCGCTGTCCCAGGACCCCGAAGCGATCAACACCAGGCTCGGCTATCTCACCACCCTGCATCTTTCCGCCCGCTTCGCCGACGAGGTGCCGATCATCCGCGATCTCATCGAGCTCATCCCCGAGGACGACCAGTTGCAGCGCTACGCGGTGCAGGCGGGCAAATGGGGCGGCGACATGGAGCTGGCCGAGGAGGGCGCCCGCCTCGTCGAGCAATACAATCCGGCGCAGGGCGAGGCCGTGCGCCGCTTTCTGCAAGCCGAGATGCCGCCGCCGCGCCGCCAGCCGCCGCCGCCGTAGGGGCCGCCCGGTCGCCGCCTCGGCCCGCGCCCCGGGCAATAAGTCTCGACGCGCTCCATGCAGGGGCGCTATCGTCGGTCGGCAAACCGGCGCGGTCGTCCGCGGCGCCGATGGCCGGCGTGTTTGCCGTCTTGGGAGTGAAGGGATGGAGCGCGTTGCGAGCCGTGTTCGATTAAGCGGGCTGGCGGTCGCCGCGGCGGCAATCGTGTTTGCCGCCGGGGGCGCGTGGGCGCAGCCCGCGCCGCGCGATCCGCTTCGGATCGACGTGCCGAGCCGGCCGTTGATGCCGAACACGACCGAGCCGATCCTCTTCGGCTGCTCGGATCTCGAGGACTGCCAGAAGCAGGCGAAGGAGATGTGCGCGGGGTTCAACTACCCGAACGGCAAGATCCTGTTTCGCGAGCTGGCGCCGGCGCCGCGGCCGTTCCCGATCTACAGCGTGATCTGCTTCGACTGAGCGCCCCTGGCCGCGGCCAATGGATTTCACCTCGCCCCGGGGGGCAGAGAGGCCGCCCCCGACCCGATCCGGGGTCGGTTCGGGCGCGGGCCGAAGCGGGCGAGGGGGCAGGGGTGGCGCAATTGCTGCGCCCTCTCCTCCGGCGGGAGAGAGCCTGCCCCCGACTTGATCGGGGGGATGCGAAGGGCGGGCGCGGCCTTTCGGCCGCGCCTTACCGAAGCTGGGTGAGGGGGTAGGCCAATCGGCCCCTCGTCCTGCCGAGGCGTAACGGAATGACGAGGGGGGGTCCCGCCTCGCCGCATCCGCCCCACCGTCGTTGCCCGACTTGAACGGGCAACCCAGTAACCCCTGTGCCAACGCTTTGCCTCGG